>JAHRWD010000008.1 GCA_019090315.1 Pseudomonadales bacterium | reverse complement strand
ATTCCTTGGCTAGCTCATAGTTGGCTATTTTGATAATGAGCTTCTGGATTGGGTTCGCATTTCCTAGCGGGCGCCAGGTTTTCTTGAGGGTATTGAGATAGGCATCGTAATGGAGGCCATGTGGGGCTGCTTTTACAGTTCCTCGGTTTAGCAGGATTTTGAGCGACATGGTCGCGGCAAAGCCGGCGCAGAGTTCACAGCCCATAGGGGTTGAGGAGGCTGTTTGCTTCTTGAAATTGACGGCGGACGGTTCAACCAGATATTTCCTTTGAATGGCAGAAGGAGTTAGTCCAACCAGAAAACGAACTAACTGTTCTTGCTCCTCTTTTCCTTCCAGTCGAAAGTACTGCTCAAAACTCATTTTACCGGGAATGAAGGCGAGCAAGGCAGCGCCCATGCCGATCGGCGCAGCGGTGATTGCGGGGATGCCGAGCTCAAAGCAGCGGGCGAAGACTTTTCGGCGTATATCGAGGGCAAAAAAGTCCAGTGAATCGACGTAAAGGTCTACGCCATCGAGAAACTCGTTGATGTTTCCTTCGGTCACACCCTGTTCGAAAACCTGTATGTTGGCTTCCGGATTGATCTGGCTTGCCATTTTTTTCATGACGGAAGTTTTGGATTCGCCGATTGAATCCATCGTTGCGCCGGCCTGTCGATTGAAGTTATGGAGGTCGAAATGGTCAAAATCGGCAATATTAAAATTGGATATGCCGAGGCGCGCGTGGGTCAATAAGTGGATGCCGCCCACACCACCCATACCTGCGATGGCTATTCTTTTGCCTCGTAGGTTTTGTAGTTCGGGTCGGGTTAGCCAGCCAATGCTGCGGCTAAAGGCGGTGTCAAAATCGAAGGAGGGCTTGTCGGTCATAAATAGCGCACTACGGCAGGTGTGGGCTGAACTGATCGATAAGAATGCTGTTAATGCCCTCAAACAGGTTTTGTGTTTCTTCGGACATTTTCCGTTCGTTAGTGGCTTTAAATACGTATGGAGCCCTTGATCCGTGGTAGTCGGTCAATGGGCCAGCTTGCTCAAAGGCAAGACCGAATCGTTTGACGTTTCGTGCCAGCCGGGGTTCGGTAACCATAAATATGTTGTCCAGCTGGTAGTAGGTATGGCAGTAGAGAGCCAGTGAAAAAGCTGACAGATAAAGCCCGACGTTAATAAGAGGGAACGCGCGTTTAGCGTGCTCAAACTCTTCAGGGTTGTTGGTAAGCCCTTCGGGGGTATGTCTGTCCGAGTTACGTTTCCTGAAGTCGCTATGCACAGCAAGCCTGGACAGTTCTGCATAGCAGCCGTGTATCAATAGCTGTGGGTTGATCACCTCCCTGTCAAGCTTGTCGAACATGTGTTCTTCAATAGGCAAAGGCGTGTCAGGCTGTTCTTTTGGGGGTAGTATCAGCCTTATACAGCCGGCATATTTACCGGTTTGGTTATGTTGAATTAAGAAGTGATGTGAGTAATTGTCGTAATTATCTCTTTCGACGTGGCTGGTGTTGCCTTCTTCGAAGTTGAACTCGTCACAATAGACATCATGCCGAATGCCGTACACCTCTTTTTTTAACTTCTCGCTATTCGCGTAAACCGGTGTGAAGTATAAAAAAAACTGATCTCGCAGGGATGTGCGCATGGATACTTTTGCTTGGCTGAGGTCGATAGTTTTTGGTCTGGGTAATATTATCAGTCTGCTCAGCATACTACCTACCTTGTTACGATCCAAGTGATAGTTTGGTTGAGACAGTGCCTGCGTTGGTTGTAACTTTCGTTTAGTGATGTGGTTTTACGGCGTTTCTGATCAGAAATCAGCCGGCAACTAAAAAAACGGTAGAACTCATGTCTCACCTTTTATATATGCTAAAATTGTCCAATAGAATTGATCGCAGCGGGGATGAGTAGAATTTATGAAAAATAGAAATTTAATTGGCCAGCTACCAATGCTAGCCGTAATGTTATTGTCTGCAGTTGTATTGAACGGCTGTACTTCGCAGGAAAAACAGGTGCTGCAATCCGCGCAGATGATAGCACCATCGACGACCGTACCTTCTGATTATATGTATTTGATCGGACCAGGTGATTCTCTGAGTGTCTTTGTGTGGAATAACCCAGAGGTTTCAACCACGGTAACCGTCAGGCCTGATGGCATGATTAGTACTAACTTAGTTGAAGACCTTAAAGTCACCGGGCAATCACCCACAGAGGCTGCACGGCAGATTGAAGGTGCTTTGAGCAAATATATTAAAGAGCCGATAGTGACGGTGATAGTTGGAGGATTTATCGGCCCTTATTCGGAACAGGTGCGGATTCTGGGGGAAGCCACGTCTCCCCAGACATTGGCTTATCGGCAAAATATGACGATGCTGGATGTCATGATAGCAGTTGGGGGTATTACTGATTTTGCAGATGGAAATGATGCATCAATAATTCGGGTAGTTGGTGGGACACAGAAACAATACAGCGTACGGCTCAACGATTTAGTACGAGATGGTGACATTAGCGCGAATGTTGACATGCTTCCCGGTGATATTTTGATTATACCGGAGGCATGGTTTTAGTCTTCTGATTTGGTTATACCTTCTGTTTTAATCTAACTGACACTTTTTGGGAATAATGGTTTGTTGCAAGAGCAATTAGAATTAATTCTGTCTTACGCGCGTAATTTCTGGAATAAGCGTTGGTGGCTGATAGGCATTACCTGGATTACATGTATCGTTGGTTGGGTGGGAGTGTATAACCTGCCGGATGAATATGATGTAAGAGCACGGATATATGTGGATACACAAAACCTTCTGAAGCCACTATTACGAGGGTTGACGATTCAGGCGGATAGCTCGCAGCAAATTCGTCTCATGGAACGTACGCTGTTCAGTCGACCCAATTTGGAAAAGATCGTTCGGATGGCTGACCTCGATCTTACCGTAAGTGACGACGAGGGTTTTGATCAATTAATCAAAGAGGTTAAGAAATCTATTTCGATGAGCAAGGATCGGGAAGATAATCTCTATGCGCTTCATTATTCAGATCCGGATCCAGAGAAAGCAAAAAGAATAGTACAGGCAGTTCTGACGACGTTTGTTGAAAATACAATCGGCGAAGCAAAGGGAGATACCGCTAAAGCGCAAAAATTCATCGATAAACAGATCGCTGATTATGAACAAAGATTGCGCGAATCGGAAGGTGAGTTGATGCAGTTTAAGCAGAAAAATGTGGCTTACCTGTCCGAATCAGGAAGTTTTTTTTCGCGTTTAAAAGGTGAAACTGCGCGTCTTGAAGCTGCCAAGCTTGAACTTGCGGAGTCAGAGCAACGAAGAGACACAATTGTTAGAGAGATTGAAGGAGAAGAGCCGGTTTTTATTCCCGAGCTACATGAGAAGGACGCTGTTTTCACCAAGTACGATGCACGCATTGAGAGCCTTACCGCGCAGTTAGATAATTTGTTGTTGAAGTATACCGAGCAGCACCCTAGTGTCATTGGTATCAAGCAAACACTCAAAGATCTTGAAACAAAGAAAGAGCGCGAACTGTCGGAAAACAGTGCGAATACCATATCTCCAGAGGCTGAACTACCTAATTCAGCGTACTACCAGCAGATGAAGTTGAGTTTGTCGCAACTGGAGGCCACGATCGCCTCTTTACAGGTTCGGGTAAAACGTTACCAGGATCGGGTCGACACATTACGTAGCCAGGTCAATACGGTTCCCGAAGTTGAAGCACAGCTCAAGGCGCTGAATCGTGACTATACTATAGTAAAAAGTAAGCATAACGAGCTGCTAAGTCGAAGAGAGCAAGCGATATTGTCTCAACAAGCAGACCAAAGTTCGTCTGAAATCAAGTTTAGAGTGATTGATCCGCCCCGTGTGCCACTTGAGGCAACTGGGCCAAACAGGGTTTTGTTTTCCAGCATAGTATTGGTAATCGGTTTCCTCGCGGGAGCTGGCGTGGCATTTGTCATGGGGCTTATAACGCCCACCTTTACCAGCGGATACATGCTTACCGAAGCCACGGGTTTGCGGCTATTGGGCACGGTTTCATTGAGCCGCAACGATGAACGGGATTTAAAACGGAAAAAACAGATTTTCTATTTCTTGCTTGCGGTCTTGTCGTTGTTGGCGGTATACCTGATTCAGGTAGGAATTATGCTGAAATGACTATCTTTTGTTGGCGCTTAGATTGCTTTTTTCTGTTCAGCGTTGAACAGTCTGTATCGTTTTTTCTATGTGATGATCAGCTTCAGTCTTGCCTCTTTTTGAGAAAAACCATATGAGCATAATCGAAAAAGCGCTGGAAAAAAACAGATCTGAGACTAGCAATACTGGGAGTACTGTTTCAAGAGCATCTACAGTTAATGATCGCCCAATTGATGCCGACCCTGGAGCGAATAAACCTGAACAGCCGATTGACACTACTGGTGGGAATGGCAGGTTTTGTAATATCAATCTGGAGGCACTTGCCAGCAAAGGTATTATCACACCGGGTTCGGCGAGAACACGGATCAAAGAAGAATTCAGACTGATTAAACGACCGTTGCTGGATAAGGCCTTTGGCGCTAAGTCAGCCCGTGGCAGGAAACATAAAAATGTAATTATGGTTACCAGTGCAACACCGGGAGAAGGCAAAACATTTAACTCGGTTAGCCTGGCAATAAGTCTCGCTGATGAACAAAATCACCGCGTACTACTCATTGATGCTGATGTAATTAACCCGAGCGTGGCAAGGACATTTGGGGTTGATGAGGACGTTGGGCTCGTCGATTATTTGTCCGGTGATTTTGCTGACATTGCTGATCTATTGAATCAGACCAATATCGAAGATTTGAGCTTTTTGCAGGCTGGTAAGCGTCACCACCTAACAACAGAGTTGTTGGCGAGCCGGCAAATGGCACAATTGATTGATGAAATCTCCAATCGTTATCCGGACCGCATTATTATTCTCGATTCCCCTCCGTTGATGCATACGTCAGAGGCCAGTGTATTGGCCGATCTTGCTGGCCAGGTGATCCTTGTAGTTGCCGAAAATGATGTGAAACAATCTGATGTACGGAAGGCTATTGCTCGCCTGGACAATAGAACCGATATAGGGATGATTCTTAATAAAAGTCGTTATTCTGAAAATCGGTACGGTTATTACTATGGATACGGTGAAAACCGCGAATAGGATCGATGATGCCGAGCAGCAGTCAAGGTAGTCGCATTGCCGAAATAGCCTTCTTCCACGTTCAGCTACAAAAACCGTCTGGTTTCTGTGTCGTTGGTGGGCCGCAATCCCATTTTTTGAGTGTGGGTACGAATATACGCTGCCTAATCGCAATGTGTGTTCTTGTTATGCTGTCTATTGTGACTCCGGTAAACGCAGCTAGCTGGGATACAAATGCGACATTATCCGTATCGGGAATGTATACGGATAATGTACGACTTGTTCCCGAGACTTCGGGCTTGCTTACAGAAACAGTCTCCAGTGATTTTGTGACCTCTGCCGTTCCGTCAATCTATGTTAGCGCAGAGGGGGCCAGGATAGGTTTTAGCCTGGATTACACTCTTTATTTCTTCAACTATAAAAATGATGATTCTCTGGATGACATGAACCATAGGTTGAATCTACGGGGCGATGTCGAGGTTATCCCGCAACACCTGTTTTTTGACGTTGAGGGAGGAATAACTCAGCAATTGAATTCTACCAGAAGGACGGGCGGGGTAGCCGTACCGGGAACACTAAATGTTGTGGATACATACTATGGCAGAGGTATCGGTTTATGGACTAATCGATTCGATAACGTTGCCACGCTTGAGTTGAATCTTGAGGCCAACTATGTGAATTATGATTCAAATGGTGGATTACTTACATCGAGTCAGAGCGACAGCAAAGGTTATCGCACCGGCCTGTCACTTGATAGCGGTACCAGGTTACAAAAAATATTCTGGGGTATTGGGTATAGTGATGACACGGTAAATTACGAAAATGGTCAACAGTCTGGTTCTGGCTATGGCCATGCCCTGGTTGGCTATCGTTGGAGCTATTTTCGCGTGAGCCTAGAACAGGGTTGGGAGTACTACAATACCTATGATTGGGTTAACAGTGTATCTGATCCAGATAGTACCTACATTAGAGTTAATCTAGGCTGGAACCCGTCGCGAAAACTAAGTATGACGCTGTCTGCAAATAAACGTGATTATAAGGATGCACAGAGAAATTCCGGTGCAAAAGAGGAGTACTTTAGCGGGGACATCACATGGAACCCTACCGTAAGAACCAGCTTCCGCGCAGCATTTGGTAACGAATTCTATGGTAATACCTATGGTCTGTATGCCAATCACAGTACTCGAAGAAGTAATTGGTTTGCAGAATATACCGAACAAATAACCACATTTAGAGATCTGTTGTTCTCTAATGTTGCCTATGTTTGTCCAGCAGGATCTACTAGCTCAACTGATCCTGGTTGCCGTCTTGAGCTTCTAGATAATTACACTCTTCTGCCGGGAGAAGTGACATTCAACGCAGGTACGGGTGTGCAAGGTATCGATGGTGAACAATTTTTGAATAAAGGTACAAAGGTAGGTTATTCATATCAAGCCGCAAAAAACACCATTAATTTAACACTTTTTCAGTCTGACCGTACGTATCTGACAACTCATCGTAAAGAGAAAGATACTGGGATTCGAGGATCGTGGACCTGGCACGCAGGCCATTTCCTGGATATTACCTTGTCTGGTTCGCAGATACATCGGTTATTCACAAGTCAAACAAAGGGTGATTTTACGTCCGGCTCTTTGAGATTTGATAGACAAATTGGACGTAGATCCAATTTATCTTTCACCATAACTGAACTAAAGAATGTTGATGACCTGGCGGTCGCCACCTATAACAATAGTCGGTACCGAATAGAATTCTCGACCTACTTGAATTAAAAGAACCTACCTATGTACGAAGAATTTTATGACCTTACAGCTCAACCCTTTCAGTTAAGCCCTGATCCACGTTTCTTTTTTGGTAGCCGAAGCCATAAGCGTGCGATGTCCTACCTAAAATACGGGCTCAATCAGGGTGAAGGTTTTGTGGTAATTACTGGTGGCGTGGGTACGGGTAAAACCACGCTGATGAAAAATTTGTTTGATGAGCTTGGGCATGATGAATATATAGCGGCGCAACTGGTTACCACTAATCTTCAGGATAGTGATCTGTTGCAAGTGGTTTCTGTGGCTTTTGGTTTATCCATTGACGGGCTGAGTAAAGCCGAGGTTTTGGCGCAGTTTGAAACGTTTCTTCGTCACGCCGACCGTGAAGGCAAACGTGTATTGTTGGTTGTTGATGAAGCACAAAATTTGCCGATGACCAGTGTTGAAGAGATTCGTATGCTATCGAATTTTCAGGTGGAAAATCGCCCTTTGCTTCAGACTTTTCTACTTGGTCAGGAGGAATTTCGGCCGGTTATTCAAGCACCACAGATGGAACAACTGCGGCAGCGAATTATCGCTTCCTGTCATCTAAGCCCGTTGGATGAACTTGAAACGCGTGCTTATGTCGAGCATCGTCTGAAACTGGTTGGTTGGGATAACAATCCGGAAATTACTGATCAGGCGTTTCAGGGCATTTTTCAATTTACAAAAGGTGTACCACGTAAGATTAATGTGTTTTGTGATCGACTATTTCTATATGGATATCTTGAAGAGCTTCATTGCTTTGATTCCGATGTGGTTGGTGCCGTCGTATCTGAGCTACGGGAAGAGACAGCACACCAACAAATAGATAAAAACGCTCAAGGTTCGGTTTTTCATGACCCTATGCCCCAATCACGGGAACAGATGCGAGCTAGTCATAGTCATGAACAAAATATAGTACCGAGATCTAGCTCTAACCTTGATGAATTTCAAAAGAGAATCATTGATGTTGAGTATGTAATAGAAGAGCTTGAAGAAACTTTTCAGCGAAAAATAGGGTTGCTGAAAGCGGTTGTAACTACACTTAAAAGCTATCGCTAATTTAGAGAAGCACCGACTACATTAACGTTCTGTAGAAATTGAACCAGGTCCAGGAATACAGGCGTATTAATCATTTAGCACACGTACATTTCTCTGGGTGTGTCGGAGCTGTATTTACTCCATACACTGCTTTATTTTGTACCCCGAGGTTATATCTGTGAAACAGTCTGGAATACCGTCAAATTTTACTAATGCGATGAGTGTTGATGTAGAGGACTATTTTCAGGTGTCTGCATTCGAAGATGTGATTGATCGTGATCAATGGAATTCACTGCCGCTTCGAGTCGAGAAGAATACTTATTCCATTCTCGAGCTTTTTGAAAACAATAATATTAAGGCTACTTTTTTCACGCTGGGATGGGTCGCTGAGCGGTGTCCAGAATTGGTTAGAGATATCATTTCCCAGGGTCACGAGATGGCAAACCATGGGTATTCGCATATGCGCGCGACCGAGATGACGCCTGTAGAGTTCCGGGAAGATATCAGTAAGGCAAAGAAAATCCTGGAAGACATTTCGGGGGTGGTTGTGCAGGGCTATCGAGCACCGAGTTATTCAATCAATACCAGCAACCCCTGGGCACATGATGAAATTCTTGAAACAGGCCATACCTACAGCTCCAGCATCGTACCCATCCATCATGATTTGTATGGTATTCCTGATGCACCTCGATTCATCCATCGGTGCGAGAATGGGCTCATTGAAATCCCCATAACTACAACACGCCTGCTTAACCGGAATCTCCCCTGTGGCGGGGGCGGTTATTTTAGGATGCTTCCCTACTGGATGTTTCGCATGGGATTAAGAAGAGTCAATAATATTGATCAACGGTCGGCCATTTTCTACTTTCACCCATGGGAAATTGATCCGGATCAGCCTAAGCAAACCAATATAGGTCTCAAAACAAGAGTTAGGCACTACCTAAACCTGGATAAAAACTATAATAAAATCACCGAACTATTGGGCGACTTCAAATGGGATAGAGTTGACCGAGTGTTTCTTGATTCAATTTAAAATTTATAGTTGGAAATTTGATTAATATGTCTGTTGAATTTACATTGGGTCACCTGGACGAACACTCCTGTGATCGATGGAACCGGTTTGTTGAAACTTGCCCGGAAGCTACTTTTTTTCACCTTTCGCAGTGGAAAGAAGTAATCGAACGTGCATTCGGGCACAGCACCTATTTTATGTTTGCCGAAAAGGATGGCGAAATTCATGCGGTATTACCCTTAGCGCAAGTTAAAAGTCTGTTGTTTGGCAATGCGCTGACGTCCAGTCCTTTTTGCGTATATGGCGGAGTTGCAGCCGTCAACGATAGCGCTCGACAGTTTTTAGAAAATCAGGCCTGTGAGCTAGCGGATCGATTAAAGGTAGATTACCTTGAAATGCGCAACCTTAAGAGAAGTCGAGAAGACTGGCCCTGTAAGGAGCTGTACGTTACTTTTCGAAAAGAAATTTCTGAGAATGAAGAGGAGAACCTTAAAGCGATTCCGCGAAAGCAACGGGCAGTGGTTAGAAAAGGTATAAAGGCAGAACTCCAGTCAGATATCGATAACGATATTGGCGATTTTTACGCTGCCTATTCGACTAGTGTTCGAAATTTGGGTACGCCAGTTTTTTCAAAGAAATATTTCAAGGTGTTAAAGCAGGTTTTTGGCGCAGATTGCGATATTTTGACGATTCGAAAAGAGCAAAAATTGATTGCAAGTGTAATGAATTTTTATTTTCGAGACGAGGTTCTCCCTTACTATGGTGGCGGCACGGATGAAGCGCGACAGGTCAAGGGAAATGACTTTATGTATTGGTCACTGATGTGCCATGCCAGTCAAAGAGGCGCCAGACTATTCGATTATGGCCGAAGTAAATTGGGCACTGGCCCCTATAGCTTTAAGAAAAATTGGGGGTTTGAACCCCAGCCGCTTTACTACGAATATTATCTTGTAAAAGCGACAGAGATGCCGGATATCACACCGATGAACCCCAAGTACAACCTTATGGTGAATACCTGGAAAAAGCTACCTCTTGGTTTAAGCCAGTTTATTGGTCCTATGGTTTCTCGGTATTTAGGCTAGTGCTCCGACAAGGTTGTGCTGATGGAGTACTCGCAGTGAAAGAACCGCTTCTTTTTCTCAGTCACCGGATTCCATATCCGCCAAATAAAGGCGATAAAATCCGTTCTTACCATATCCTCAAGCATCTGTCTCAGCGGTACCGGATTTTCCTTGGAACCTTTGTTGATGACAAAGAGGATTGGCAGTATCTGGAAGGCCTTGAGCACTATGTTGAGGAGCATTTCTGCTTGCCATTAAATCCACTTTGGTCACAGTTAAAAGGGATTTCAGCCCTTGCCCTACAGCAACCCATATCAAACCCTTATTATTATGACCAAAAACTACAGCGCTGGGTTGATCAGATTGTAAAACGAGAAAACCTACAAAAATTATTTTTGTACTCATCCTCGATGGCGCAATATGTCATGCATCCTCACTATCAAAATCATCACAGAGTGATTGATTTTGTCGATATCGATTCGGATAAATGGCGTCAATATGCAGAAAAAAAGCGAGGAATAATGAAGTGGGTATACCAGCGCGAGCACCGATACCTGCTCGAATTTGAACGAAAGGTCGCTGGACAGTTTGATCAGAGTGTTTTCGTCTCGGAGCAGGAGGCAGCGCTCTTCAAGCAGATGGCACCAGAGAGTCGGTCCAGGGTAAAGGCAGTTTCAAATGGTGTTGATCTGGATTATTTTCTGGACACTGAACAGTTGGAAAACCCCTATCCCGCAAAAACCCCGGTTTTGGTATTTACCGGCGCGATGGACTACTGGGCCAATGCCGATGCGGTTCAATGGTTTTCCGATGAAGTCTTTCCGCTAATTAGACAGCTGGCTGAATCCGCCGAATTTTATATTGTGGGCATTAACCCATCCAGTCAGGTGCTGGAGCTGGGTAAACGTGAAGGCATTACCGTCACCGGTCGGGTAGAGGATATTCGACCCTACATACATTTTGCAAAGGTTGCTGTAGCACCATTGCAAATAGCCAGGGGTATCCAGAACAAAGTGCTCGAAGCGATGGCTAGTTACACCCCTGTGGTAGCGACATCAGCCGCTATGGAGGGTATTTCTATCCCTGAAAATCTTCATATACTGATTCAGGATCTTCCCGAAGGTTTTTCCGAAACAGTGGTTGCTCTGCTTCAACAAAATGAATCAGAGGTGATGGGAGCCAGATGTAGAAAAGCGGTTGAGGAAGGTTATAGCTGGGATGCTTGCCTGAAACATCTCGATTCAATTCTGGAAGGTTAACTACAGAATAATTAAAAACTCATGAATAATTCCTCCACAGCGAATCCAACCAAACAAAATATGTTACAGCTAAATATCAGGCATTACCTTCTGATCAGTTCATTCATTCTGATTTTACCCGTGTTTTTATATTGGCAAACCGCATGGTCGATGGTTGAAATATGGTGGCGCTCAGAAACATTTGCCCATGGATTTTTGATACTACCGATCTCCCTTTATCTTGTCTGGAAAAAACGGGAAGAACTCTCACAACAACCGATCAAAAGTAACTATTGGGGATTAATGCTATTGGTGCTGTGTGGGCTATTTTGGTTCGTAGCAAATTCAGTGGATATTGCAGTTATACAACAGCTGATGCTGATCAGCATGATTCCGGTTTTAGTATGGATACTGTTTGGCTGGTCCATTACCCGAACGATTTTATTTCCACTCAGCTTTCTGGTTTTTATGGTGCCCTTCGGTGAGCGTCTGGTTCCAATATTGATCGACTTTACTGCATTTTTCACAATTCGTTCAATCGAGCTAACAGGTATACCGATCTACTCGGAGGGTACCTACCTAAGCTTGCCCAGTGGAAACTGGTCAGTTGTTGAAGCGTGCAGTGGTATCCGCTATCTAATTGCATCGATCGCTTTGGGTTCGCTTTATTGTTATATCACCTTCCAGTCGATGATAAAGCGTAGCGCATTCTTTGGTTTGTTTATCATTGTGCCGGTTGTTGCCAATGGTATGCGTGCTTTTATGATCGTGATGATTGGGCATTTCAGCAGCATGAAATTGGCAACCGGAGTAGATCACCTTATCTATGGTTGGGTGTTTTTTGGTGTCGTCATGTTTATCATGTTTTACATCGGTTCGTTCTTCGCTGATGAAATCGCTACCGATCCAGCTGTTGTCGAGGAAGTTAACCCTGACCAGACCGTAACGGATGCTGAGCTGGTCTCCGGTGAGGGTAAAGGGTATTCAGTTTCCATAGCAGCTGCCGTAATCGCTGCGTGCTTGGTCCTGGTTTGGCCATTGGTTGCCTATCAGGGGCAAACTGCCTCTGATATCGAGGTTGTATCAAAAATGTCTGCTCTACCATCCGGTTTGGGAGAATGGCAGTTGGAAAGTGCAGCAATCACCGACTGGCACCCGGTCTATGCAGATGCTCCAGTAGAACTTCGTGGGGTTTATCGAAAAGGAAATCAGCGAATTGGTGTGTTTATAGAACACTACCCACGTCAGCAGCAAGGTTCAGAGCTGGTTAACTCACAGAATACTTTGGTTGAAGAACGCTCTGTCTGGAAACAGATCGAAAACAGTGTGGTATCGGCACCAGCTATTGATAATCTGGCAGCGGTCAAGCAAGCACGACTAAAATCGAATACACAAAACTTGTTAGTCTGGCATTGGTATCATCTCGCCGGAAAAAATACCATTAATGATTATCTCGGTAAGTTATACGGCGTATACGGAAAACTTTTGAAGGGTGATGAGTCGGCGACGGGGGTTATTTTATATATAGAATATGACGATACCGTAGAACAACAACAGCAAACCCTTTTATCCTTTAGCGCATTATTGTTACCGTGGTTTGACGATCGTTAATGCACTTAAAAACATCCGTTTAATACCTAACCCATAACTATGATCTGCCAACGCCTGTGAAATTTACACCCAGCAAAATACCCGATGTAGTGATTATTGAGCCCAAAGTATTTGGTGATCAACGTGGCTTCTTTATGGAAACCTGGAGTACCCGGGATTTCACCGAAGCTGGTCTCGATCTGAATTTTGTACAGGATAATCACAGTGGTTCAACCCAGGGAATACTAAGAGGTCTGCACTACCAGATTCAAAATCCCCAGGGAAAGTTAGTAAGAGTCGTACGTGGTGAAGTGTACGATGTAGCGGTGGATATGCGTAGATCTTCTCCGACCTACGGTGAATCGGTTGGCGTAATATTGTCGGAACAAAACAGACGTATGCTATGGGTTCCTCCGGGTTTTGCACACGGTTTTTATGTGACTAGCGAACATGCAGAGTTTGTCTATAAATGCACTGATCTGTACGCGCCGGAACATGAGCGTAGCCTGCTTTGGAATGATCCGGATTTGAATATTGACTGGCCGGTTGCTGCAGATGTAGCGCCGACCCTATCTGAAAAAGACATCAACGGCACACCTTTTAAACAGGCAGATAGTTACCCATGAAAGTACTCATCGTTGGCGCAAATGGCCAGCTTGGGCAGGAGTTGCAGATTACCGCCGGGCCGAATATCGAAGCGACAGCCCTTGGGCGTGATCAGCTTGATATTGGCCATCAACAGCAAGTCGATCAGGTGTTAGCTGAACTCAAACCCCAACTGGTAATCAACGCCGCTGCCTATACCGCGGTTGATAAAGCAGAGCAGGAGTCGGAGCTAGCCTATCAAATTAACCGTGATGGCGTGGTTAACCTCGCCAGGGCATCACAGAAAATCCAGGCAAGACTCATTCACATATCAACCGATTTTGTATTCGACGGTTGCCAGTCCAACCCCTACAAACCAGCCGATACGGTCAACCCATTGGGCTGTTACGGCGAATCCAAATACGCCGGCGAGCAAGCCCTTCAAAGCTCTGGCCTGAATGATTATTTGATTGTACGAACCGCCTGGGTCTACTCCAGTTTTGGCACAAATTTCGTTAAGACTATGTTGAGATTAATGGCTGAAAAAGATTCCCTTGGAGTGATCGCGGATCAGGTTGGTACTCCCACTTATGCAAGGGAACTGGCCCGGGCAATCTGGAAGATGGCTCAACAAACCGAGCTGCAAGGTATTCTGCACTGGACCGATGCGGGCGTAGCCAGTTGGTATGATTTTGCCGTGGCTATTCAGGAAGAGGCGCTTGAACTAGGGCTTCTGACAAAACCGATTCCGATAACGCCCATTACCACAGAGGCATATCCAACACCGGCAACGCGACCCGCATATAGCGTATTGGATAAAACAGAGAGCTGGGATTTATTGCAGTGCCCAGCGGTTCATTGGCGTACACGATTGCGACAGATGCTAAACATAATGGCGACCGCAGGCACAACATAGCCTGCGAATACGCACCCGTTGTTAAGCCAGCTGAAGTGGCTAACACAATCATCACCCACAGAGTTTTTAAATGTGAGCAAAACACTACTTGTAACCGGCGGAGCCGGATTTATCGGTGTCAACTTTTGTAACTATTGGCTTAATCGTTACCCTGATGACAAG
Source organism: Pseudomonadales bacterium (assembly GCA_019090315.1). GTDB lineage: Bacteria > Pseudomonadota > Gammaproteobacteria > Pseudomonadales > JAHRWD01 > JAHRWD01. Next base: position 512 of record JAHRWD010000008.1, on the reverse strand, counting down.
GTTATCGCGCTCGATGTTCTTAGCTACGCGGGTAACCGCCATAGCCTCGAGCAGGCTGAAAAAAATGACCGCTTCCAGTTTGTAAAAGGCGATATTCTCGATCAGCCATTGGTAGAAAAACTATTACGTGAACAAAAGGTAGATGACCTTGTGCATTTTGCCGCAGAGAGTCATGTTGATCGCTCCATCACCGGCCCGGATCTTTTTCTCGAAACCAATATCACCGGAACCCACAGCCTGCTTAAAGCAGCACGGCAAGTCTGGTTAACGGAAGAGGCCGATGGGCGGCATCGTTTTCACCACGTATCGACTGATGAGGTGTATGGCACATTAGCAGCAGATGATCCGGCGTTTACTGAAACAACAGCCTACCAGCCGAACTCACCCTATTCGGCCAGTAAAGCCGCATCAGACCACATGGTGCGGGCATATCACCATACCTACGGATTAGATGTCACCACCAGCAACTGCTCCAATAATTACGGGCCATTTCATTTTCCCGAAAAACTAAT
>JAHRWD010000007.1 GCA_019090315.1 Pseudomonadales bacterium | reverse complement strand
TTCGTCGGCAGCGTCAGATGTGTATAAGAGACAGTTACTGGACGGATCGCCACTCCCATCGTCACTTGAAGCATTTGGCCCGCCGGCTTTCGCTACTTCCGACAGCCAATTCTGATACTCATCCAGATCACCGTCAAAGGGTTCGGCAATCCCGTTATCGACAAGCAACAGGCTATCGGTGGTAGATCGCAACATATGCCGATCGTGGGATACGATAATCATCGCGCCTTTAAAATCCTGCAATGCCATTACCAGCGCATGACGCATTTCAAGATCAAGGTGGTTAGTCGGCTCATCCATTAACAACAAGTTGGGGCGTTGATAGGCGATTAATGCCAGTGCCAAACGGGCTTTCTCACCGCCGGAAAAAGGTCCCACTGGCTCGGATGCACGGTCACCTATAAAACCGAATCCGCCGATAAAGTTTCGCAGATCCTGCTCCCTTGCTCGTTTATCGAGGGCTATCAAATGCTCAATCGGGCTTTTGCTATCGTCCAATTGCTCAAGTTGATGCTGGGCAAAATAGCCTACTTTCAGATCTTTTGCGGGGGTTACGGTGCCTCCAAGCGCGCCAAGCTTACCGGCGATCAATTTGATCAATGTCGATTTGCCTGCGCCGTTGCGCCCCAGCAAACCAATCTGCTGGCCTGCCAATATACTCAGTTCAACGCCTTTCAGGATCGGCACAGGCTGTGTTTCGGAGCTGGGGGGAGGATAACCGACATCAACCTGATCAAGGGTTAACAACCGCTCTGGAATTTTCTCCGCTGCCGGAAAGCTAAAGTGGAACGGCGAATCGACATGGGCCGGAGCGATCAGTTCCATACGTTCCAGTGCTTTGATACGGCTCTGGGCCTGCTTGGCTTTAGTAGCCTTGGCACCAAAACGGCGGACGTAATCCTGAATATGTTGAATCTGTTTCTGCTGCTTCTGGAAGCTGGCATCCTGCAGGGCCAGTTTACTAGCCCGCTGCACTTCGAAATCAGAGTAATTTCCGGTGTACGGATCCACAGATCGATTTTCAATATGCAGAACCCGATTGATCACCTTATCGAGGAAATCCCGATCGTGAGAGATCAACAGCAGGGTTCCAGCGTAATTTTTTAGCCAGGTTTCCAACCAGATGACCGCGTCGAGATCAAGGTGGTTGGTGGGCTCATCAAGCAGTAACAGATCAGAACGACTGATCAGCGCTCGAGCCAGGTTCAACCGCATTCGCCAACCACCGGATAACTCATTTACTGCTTTCTGGTGTTGCTGTTGGGAGAAACCCAGGCCATCCAGCAAGCGGGCGGCACGGCTATTGATCGCGTAGCCATCGATATTGGCCATACGATCATGCAGCTCCGCCAGCGTCATCGCATTATCCGTTTTCTCGGCATTTTCCAGCTGTAGCTCAACGGAGCGGAACTCGACATCACCATCGATCACGTAATCAATAATGGCTCGATCAACCGCCGGGGTTTCCTGGGAAACATGCGCTATCGAAATACCGGTTGCTACCTTTAGCTCACCCGCATCCGGCTCAAGCTCGCCTAGAATCATCGAAAACAGGCTCGACTTCCCGCAACCATTGGCACCGGTCAAGCCGACATGATCGCCAATATTCACCACAAGGTTGGCATCATCAATCAATAACCGGGTGCCACGACGTAGCGCGAGATTTCTTAAACGAAGCATATAAAACCAATCATCTGTTAATACTAGAAAACCCGCTAGAGGCCTGTCAGGTTTTTCGGCTGCGTATGGTAGTTGATCCGGCGGGCGCTTCACAGTATCGTATTGACCAACTTCAAACGAGATCGCTGCACGGAAGCCTGTTTGACTCTTTATCTCCATAAAACGGGATAGTTAGAACATATCTCCCGCGCTCCAATATCTCGACACAATAATAAATATGGAGAACCCCAATGGGACGACTTGAAGGAAAAGTTGCATTGGTTACCGGTGCAGCGCTTGGAATGGGGCGTTCACACGCCAGGCTATTTGCCAAAGAAGGCGCGACGGTAATCATCACCGATGTAAACGAGGAAGCCGGGCGCGAAAACACCCAGTTTATCAATGACGCAGGCGGAAAGGCAGTTTTCCTAAAGCACGATGTTGCCAGCGAAGCGGACTGGAAGCAGGTTGTTGATCAAGCGATCGAATCCTATGGAAAGGTCGACATTCTGGTAAACAACGCCGGCATCCTGCTTTCCAAATCCCTTGAAGATACCTCTGTTGAAGAGTGGGACCTGGTGATGAACATCAACCTCAAGGGTGTATTCCTGGGTTGTCGTGCCATTGTCCCCGCCATGAATAAAGCCGGCGGCGGCTCGATTGTAAACATCTCATCTATTTACGGCATCATCGGTTCTCCCGATTGCGCCGCATATGAAGCCAGTAAAGGTGGTGTTCGACTACTCACCAAGGCCGCAGCTACCGACCTTGTTAAACACAAAATCCGTGTTAACTCTATCCACCCGGGCATGATCAAAACCGAAATGACCAAAGGGATCGAGGATATACCGGAAGCTGCAGCAGGCATTGCCGCCAAAGTATTGCTGGGCCGTATGGCTGAACCCGAGGAAGTCTCGAACGCTGTGTTATTCCTGGCTTCGGACGAATCATCCTATGTACACGGTTCTGAACTTGTGGTTGATGGCGGGTACACCACCGTATAAACCAAAACAGATGCCAATCAAAAAACGCAGGCAAAAAAAAGGCTGCTAAAAAGCAGCCTGAGCGACAATACAAGATCGTCTAAGGGGAGTAATTTCCAACGAGCCTGGTAACAAGCTCAAGTGTTTCCGGTGTAAAAACTTAACTTGATGTTAAGAGTAGTTGGTTTTTTTGGTTCCGCTAAAAAAAATAACCTATATCCGGTTTTGATATAAAAAAACAAAAAACCGACACGCCTGTATATAAGAACACGTGATTTCTACAACATAGAGCATAAACTCACCACCTAAAAACCGAGGATAAGAATGAGCTTTAAAGACAAAACTGCCATTGTTGGCATAGGTGAAACGGACTACGTTAAAGGATCTGGTCGATCAGAAGTCGACATGATGCTGGAAGCGTCGAGAAAAGCGATTGCCGATGCGGGCATGAAACCATCGGATATCGACGGTATTATCCCGCCTCCTGGCTACACCTATTCAGAAGAACTCGCAGCTAACCTGGGTGTCGAAGACCTTCGATACGCAGCCACTATCAATATGGGTGGCGCTAGCCCCAACGCGGCTATTCAGCATGCTGCCATCGCTATCGCCTCCGGCGTTTGTAACTCTGTCCTGATTACACTGGGCTGGAATGGTTACACCGCGATGCGACCAAAACCAGGTCAGCCGCCGGGCCGATCCGCCGGTATCGCCGTGCTCAACAATGCGATCCAGGGGTTCTATCTTCCCTATGGTGTTAGCGCACCGGTGCAGATGTATTCATGGTTAGCCATGCGTCACAAACAGATGTACAACACACCGGACGAAGCAACCGGACACATCGCTGTAGCCTGTCGAAAACACGCACACTTAAATGAGTCAGCATTTATGCGCGGCCGTGAAATGACAATGGATGATTACCTGGCATCCCGCTGGGTATCAGAGCCGATGCGTCTGTTTGATTGCTGCCTGGAAACTGATGGTGCAGCGGCAGTTGTCATCACCCGGGCTGATATTGCCAAAGATACACCCAACAAGCCGGTTTACATTATGGGCGCAGCTGAAGGCCACCCCTACCCTGCGGATGATATTGCAACGCGGCCTGATCCATTCCGCATCGGCCTGAGTTTTGCGACACCAAAGGCACTCGAAATCGCCGACATCAAAATTCACGATGTCGATTTCCTACAGATCTATGATTGCTTCACCTATGTGGTAATGCTACAGATGGAGGCGATGGGATTGTGCGAACGCGGCGAAACCTATGATTTTGTCAAAGATGGCAATATCGAGCTAGGCGGCCATTACCCGCTGAATACCCATGGCGGCTTATTAAGTCAGGCGCATGTGTGGGGACTGAACCATACAACAGAAGCGGTACGACAGCTGAGAGGAACCGCTGGCGCATCACAGGTCAAGGATGCAGAGCTGGGGTTAGTAACCGGCTGGGGCGACCTTGGTGATGGCAGTATTGTGATTTTGAGGAATTAGAGATGTCTATAATTGACCCTATTGAACTACCTGTACCCTACTCTGTAGATGAAATAAATCGCGAATTCTGGAAGCTTTGCAGCACCCATATTTTGCACTTTCAACAGTGCAAAGGCTGCGGCCACTGGCGTCATCTGCCACGCTATATGTGTTCCAAGTGCGGCTCGCCAGATTGGCACTGGGCACCCTCAAGCGGTAAAGGTGTGATCTTTTCATGGACTACTGTACACCAGCCCATGCACCCTGCTTTTGGTGGAAAGACTCCCTACGCATCAATCATCGTTGAAATGGAAGAAGGCGTACGTATTGTCAGCCAGGCTCCGGACCTGCCTATCGAAGATCTGAAACTGGATATACCAGTAGAGGTCTACTTTGAGGCACGAACAGAAGATGTGACCCTGCCATTTTTCAGAGTCATTGAATAAACCGGCGGCGAAACCAGAGTGGGACATTCATAATCTCATCTCGCCTATCGCCCCATGCTAGAAACCCATTTGGGAAAATAATAAAAATGAGGCCTTCGCACGGGAGATGATTTTTCTTTCAGGCAAGGCGAAAACGCGCGCAGAGAGGGAGCTTACAGCTGTAAGTAACCGATTGAGCACATTTTCAACGCAGCATGGGAGAAAAATGGCTCTCGTGCGAAGGCCTCTAAACTAAGGAGAACTTGTAATGAGTGAACGCTCGATTAGAGGAAAGGTTGCGGTCGCCGGTGTCGGCGAAACAACCTATTACAAACGGGGACAATCCCCCGATGCCGAGTTTTTACTCGGTCTAAAAGCCATTGTCGCAGCCTGTGACGATGCGGGAATCAGCCCAAAAGAGATCGACGGTTTCTGCTCGTTTGCAGACGATCGAAACGATCCTTCACGTCTATCTGCGGCACTCGGCATCAAAGAGATGAACCTCTCTAGCATGCAGTGGGGCGGCGGCGGTGGCGGTGCAGCTGGCGTACTTCAAAATGGTGCTGCGGCGATTGCTGCTGGCTATGCTGACGTTGTTGTCTGCTACCGTGCATTGGCCCAGGGCCAGTTTGGTCGCTACGGTCAGGGACCTCAGGTTCCTTACATTCAAGGCGAACGTGCTTTCACCAGCCCCTACGGACTGATGTCTCCTGCACAAATGTTTGCAATGAAAGTTGTACGTTTCATGCATGAGCATGGCATTAAGCAGGAAGCGCTACGTGCACTTTCTATGGCTTCTTACCATCACGCGCAAAACAACCCTCGCGCAGTAATGAATGGCAAGCCTCTCACCGAAGAGAAGTATGATAATTCTCGCTGGATTGTTGAGCCTTTCCACCTGTTTGATTGCTGCATGGAAAATGACGGCGCTGCCGCTATCCTGCTAGTGTCTGCAGAACGTGCTAAAGATATCAAACAGAAGCCTGCTTACATTCTGGGCGCTGCACACGGTTCTGGTTACAGAGCTGCTGCTCCGGTTCATAACTCCGGCGACTATCCATCATCTAACTTCTCGACTGTTGCGCCTCACCTGTACAGACAGGCACAGATTACTCCGGAAGATATCGACGTTGCTCAGATCTATGAGAACTTCACCGGTGGTGTATTGATGACCATGATCGAACATGGCCTCTGTAAGCCTGAAGAAGCGAATGATTTCTTCCAGCTTGATAACCTGATTGCGCAAGGCGGTAAATTGCCGCTCAACACCAGTGGCGGAAACCTCGCTGAGTGTTACATGCACGGTTTAGGTCTGCAGATCGAAGCGATTCGACAACTGCGTGGCCAATCTACCAACCAGGTTAAAGATGCGAAAATCGCGCTGGCTGCGGCTGGCCCAATGGTATCGCCTGTTAGTACCATCATTTACGGAACGGAGGATACTCTCTAATGGCTAATTACTTACCCGAAGGACTGCCTTCACCCGCTCCAATGAACGATAACCTGGACGTTCCCTACTGGGAAGGCACCCTCGCTCACAAGCTGGTTATCCAAAAATGCACCAGCTGTAACAAGCACCAATGGGGCCCAGAATGGATCTGCAACAACTGCAACTCATTCGACCTCGAGTGGGCTGAAGTTGCACAGAAAGGACGCATCTACAGCTACGAGCGAGTTTGGCATCCGGTTCACCCTGCACTGAAAGATCAAGGTGCTTATGTGGTTGTTCTGGTTGAACTGCCTGGTGCAGACAACGTGCGCATGGTTGGCAACTTGCTGGCTGATCCAGAAGCTGACGTGCCTATCGGCGCTGAAGTTGAAGCAGTGTTTGAAGATCATCCCGGTGATGAGCTTTCCTACACACTGGTTCAGTGGAAACTGGTCTAAACACTGTATTAATAGACCTAGCGAGTAAAGCTACTAAGTAACCCTAACGTGCTGTTGTCGTAATTTCGTTGCCTCGACTGCAGGTTAGGGAAACTTCGAAAAAACCTTTGCCGGGAATCCTCTCGGCAAAGGCTCCCAAACACTCGCTCATATCCGGGCAACCTCTTGGGGAACATCACGATGACAAACGCCCTTCCTGGCACTTCACCTGAAAAGCTAGTATTTCCAGATCAAAGCCCCGATACCACCTATCAGGACTTTCTTCGAAACAACCAGTTCTGCATTCAGCACTGCAACGAATGCCAAAACTTTCTATTTTATCCTCGTCTATGCTGCCCCCATTGCAGCTCCGTTGATCTCGAATGGCGTGAAGCCTCGGGCAAAGGAACGGTCTATGCGGTGAGCATCGTTCGTCAGCGGCCGGAAAAAGGCGGCGACCACAATGTTGTGTTGGTTGATCTCGATGAAGGTCCACGGTTGATGAGTCGTGTCGATGGCATTCCGAACGAGGATGTCAAAATTGGCATGAAGGTAAAGGCCTCTATCTCTGTAAATACAGATGAAGATGGGGATACTCGAATGGTTGTGTTCAGGGAGGCATGAGCGATGACTAACGGAACAGAAGGCATACGCGGAGCAGCGGCATTTGTTGGCGCAGCTACCGATGGAATTGGCGAAGCCCCCGGGTTTTCAGGACAAGAACTGGCGATTCGCGCTTCACTAAAAGCGATGCAAGACGCGGGAATCCGCGCCAGCGATATTGATGGTGTTTTTGGTGCGCTATCCGCCGAATCAATGTGCGGAGTCGCGGTTTCAGAATACCTCGGCATCCAGCCCAAATACTCCAACAATAACAAGATTGGTGGTTCCACTTTTCTGTCGCTCACCCATACCGCAGCGATGGCGATCAAAAATGGGCTGATCGAAACTGCGCTGATCTATTACGGCAGTAATCAGCGTTCAGCATTTGGCAGACTTGCTGTTTCTGCTACGCACCAGTCGGACTACGAAGGGTTATACCAGCCACGTTTTCCGATGACCTCATACGCGCTGGCGGCTTCTCGTCATATGCATGAATACGGGACTACCCGGGAACAGCTCGCGGAAGTCGCGGTTGCAGCCCGCCAATGGGCGCAATTGAACCCCGATGCATTTATGCGTGACCCACTTACCATCGAAGACGTTATGGCCTCGCGAGTAATCTCCGATCCGTTTTCGGTTAGGGACTGCTGCCTGGTAACCGACGGTGCCGGTGCGTTAATCATGACCAGTGCAGAGCGTGCGAAAGATTTCCGCCAGAAACCAGTTTATTTGTTGGGAGCCGCCGGAGAGCACTGGCACAAACAGATCTCCGCAATGCCAGATCTAACCGTAACCGCCGCTTCCAAATCCGGCCCACGGGCTTTTGAAATGGCAGGGCTCAAACCATCTGATGTTGATGTGATTGAGCTTTATGACGCCTTCACCATCAACACCATTCTATTTTTAGAAGACCTCGGCTTTTGCCCCAAGGGCGAAGGTGGACGTTTCGTCAGCGATGGCCATATCGCCCCCAGCGGCGGTTTACCCGTCAATACCAACGGCGGCGGCCTTTCCTGTGTACATCCCGGTATGTATGGCATATTCACACTGATTGAAGGCGTACAGCAGCTACAGGGTGAATGTGCAGGCAGACAAATTGAAGATGCCAAGGTTGCGCTCTGCCACGGTAGTGGCGGTGTTCTATCCAGCCAGGTGACCAATATTCTTGGAACTGAAGAGGTTCTTTAGCCTGATCGATTTGTTAATAGCTAATGCTCCATTTCCAAGCGTACTCACAGCGCGGAAATGGTTCCCAGGGAAAATTGGGGCCGCTGAGGGCTGTTAGGCAGTAAAACCGTCTCCATATATCAAGTATAAAGGTTCCTGACCGTTCAGAAATCAAACCCCCCAGGGTACACCTTTTCGCTATCGTTCGACTTGCTCATCCCTCGAAGGCCGAGGATTAGTACTGCTATTTTTATCCATTCACCCCCGAATCGGCGGGGAATGCAACCCGAAGAGATTCGGCCTGTCAGTTTTTTTTACAGTCTTACTACCTGCGCACTAAAAAATAAAGTTAAAACCTTAAAAATCAATATCATACGTTCTTGGCATGATCTATGCTTAAATTAACTCGAGATCACTTATAACTTTAGAGAGAGAGAGAGAACGAACAATGAAAAAAATGTTTTCGGTGTTACTACTTTTGTGTTCAAGCAATGCAATGTCGACAATTTTAACAGAAGATTTTGAAGGCACTTTTCCTGCTTGGGAAAGCGGATGGCTCGGTACAAATTCCAACTTACAAAATGTTTATGGTGTTGGTGGGAACCGTGGAAATAACCCTGATGGTCTTTGGATAGCTGACGGCCTAAACAATGGTTCAATTGCTGAAATCACCTTTAACTCCTTGTTCGGTAGTACTATCACAAACTTCTCTATTGATACAACCACATGGATTTCTGGCGCGCTATTCGAGGCATTTGATCTACTTGGTAATACTCTTGTATCTACAACTATTACAAGCATGCAAGGGGCTTATACCGACCCTGGTTCTTATCAAACAATTTCTTTTTCTACCGCTAATGGTCTGTCAGGGTTCAGTATTACCGGTGGCTCTATTGAAGGAAATACTTCTATTGATAATGTAATTGCAACTACAGGTATAGCGCCTGAGCCTATCCCAGAGCCAGCTACTCTCGCTCTTTTAGGGCTTGGTTTAGCTGGGCTTAGCTTTTCCAGGAAAAAGCGAATCAATGGGGTCAGACTCAACTGATTTCACCAACCATGGTGGACTCAAGTTAAAACCGCACCAGCTGTTTGCTTTAAAAACATCTCCTTGGGTGTCCCGATAATTGAGGCATTTTTGCGGTCGATTTGATCCTTAAAGTGACTGGTTAGGCAACCATCGTCTCAGGTTTTACTTTTTGAGCGTCAAAAAAAGGGCACCATTTGGTGCCCTTTTTTGTTTTCAGTCCCTATTACACCAGAATGCTATCCAGGCATACGCTCAAACGCGGGCACATCTGGCGGCAACTGGTGATATGCCTCTTTATCACAGGTAAAAATAACCATTTGAGGTCCGCCAAATAATGAGGGATCGTCCAGTGTACCTGCTTTGATCAATACCGCATCCGGCATACCCCGTGGCCGCGATAACAGGTGTGTGCCGCAATTCGAGCAAAAATCCCGGGTCACAGGTGCATCAAGATCGATTCGGGTATAGCTTGCAGGCTGACCTTTGGTGAAAACAAAACCGCTACTCGGCATACCCATTACCAGGTTAGAAGAACCACCAGTCAGGTATTGGCATTCTCGGCAAAAGCATTCGCCCTTTAGCATTGGCTCGCCTTCAACCTGATAACGAACCGCTCCGCAATAACATCCGCCTTCATAGTTCATATCGTTCACTCCATTTTTTATTAGTATTTTTAATCATAATAATTAGGCCAGGATCTGTTTTTTCGCCCGTTCAAACTCTTCACTGCTTAGCGTACCCGAAGCCTTCAGCGCCTCCAGTCGTTCCAGTTCGCTGATCAAAGAAGATGACTCTCCACTTGCCGAACCTGGTGAAATTAATGATGCATTGAGCACGCCCTCTTCGGACTCTATCTCCTTTTCGATAAAACCCAGCCAACGGCCAATTGCTCGACCTATTTTCTTAAGCAGTCGCCATATTTTTGGCAGCATCCAGATTGCAAAAATGATAAATATAACGATCAAAACCAGGAAAAGAACTGGATAATTTAGCGCAATCCACAGCCCGCCAAACACGGACACATCTTCCGCAATGGATGCACCCCAGTTACTGAAAGGTTCCGGGGATGTATTGATCAGGCCACGGGTTCCAGCCTTGGTCAAATGGCTGGTGGCGGATAGTGTGCCGCCCATAATACCTGCGGCTATCTCCAGCGCGGGGGTTACATCGCCAACCGCTCCCGCAGCTAACATAGCCCCGGCGGGTATGCGTATAAAGGTATGTATCGAATCCCAACCAGTATCAACCCCGGGGATTTTATCGACAAAGAATTCAACAAAATACATAAGCCCCGCAGCACCGATTACCATCGGATTCTGAAGCACTTGCAGCTCGGGAGGAAGATCAATATTGCCGGTACTACTACCAATCCCCAATACCAGCAAGGCGGCATAAAGATTCACACCACTTGCCCATGACGCCCCCATAGTCAGAGCCAGCGTAGCTAGAAGTGTTTCGTAACTTTCCATTGTGACCCCAGAGCGATCTGACTAGTTTTTTATAAGAATGATTGCCAGTCTACCATGGAAAAAATAGCAGAATAATGGCGCTGATCTACGCTAAAAAACTTTTGAATTGATAAACCAGCTGTTAAGCAGCAGTACGGGATTACTGAGAAGGAAAATGCAGAGAAAAAGGCGGGACTGGTATTGAAACTATCCGGGTGGCGATACCACCCGAATAGTTTCACTCGACTAACATAGCGCCACTAAAAATAGCTATGAAAGACCACGGGATCCCGGCGTTGGTGGATCATTCGGAGGACCGGCAAAACACTGGGCAATTTCCATCCACTGGTTTGCTGGGCCGCCGACAACCTCAAGATTGACGTCAGCGATATTTCTTACCTGAGCAACTACCTGACAGAACTCAACCGCATCGCCGGTAATTTTGTTATCCGCCTGGGGTTCGTTCCAGGTCCAGATTTCGCCGGAGGGCGCTTTGATTTCAATGTATGGTTTAGGCTCTGGCACATCCATCTTGCGGTTAACAAAGGTCCAGCCATAGGTTTTTACACCGATGGTTGCGATGCTTTTAATACGATCAAACTGTTCGCGGCCTTCACCCTTCATGTCATATATCGCCCAGCTGTGGGACCAGGTTTCCATGAGTCGAGCGGTTGTGAACATGCTGATGCCCATATCAGGGCCAAACCACTTGAGCCTTCTGCTGGACTCGGAGGCCGAAAATCGGTCACACATCTCGTGCAGCATCTTGATCCAGCGATCAGCCAGCTCTTTACCGGTCGCACCATCAAGGTAACTTTCGATATAGTTCGGTTCGCCCAGTTTCGCCGCAACCGCAGCAAAGGCTTCTTCACCCTTGTGTGATTCCACGCCAACATAATCAAAGAAATGCAGATGGCCAACTACATCGTTCGGGGTCCAGGATTTGAATTTGGTCTCTTTTGACCAATCCTCGTCATCCAGCGTAAGAAGAAATTTATACAGTTGATCACCTTCTGCGCGAAGGTCAGCAACTATTTCAGCGAGATCTGCCATTTTTGATACCTATCTAATTGTTATTAATTATTTGATGTTAAAAAACGCCAAAGAGCGCATCGAAAATCCGGATATCACTATAGCAATCAAGCATGTTTGTGAGCAACGCTGCACCATACCTACAGAGGTTTTGGCGCAGATACCCTGATATCCATATCTGTCATACCCTGCCATTCTAATGGGAAATCACCTGCCCTGTTGATGATTTACATCATGAGCAAATTTATTGGAGTATTTTTTGCTGGCTTATTCCGATTCTGGCGGGTCGAGCTCAAGCGCTTTGAGCTGATCCTGGATCCGTTCAATCTGCTCTTTTATCGCTGCCTTTTCATCATCTGAACCATTCTTTTTGATCGACTGAAGCTCTTCAAGCGCAGCTACCAGTTCCGATTTTTCCTTATTGATTTGCTCTGCCTGTTCAGCCTTATCAAACACCATCTCTTCGGCAATCGGCTCATCAGGTGTTAACAGATCTGGCGTCGGATCAACGAAAGGTTTCACGGGAATTACCTTATTGCCATCAGCAACAGGGCGTTGATTCATAAAGCTCGGTGAAACTATTTCTACACCACCCTCGTGCAGTACATCCAGTACCTCACGACGCAGATTGGAACGCGCTGT
>JAHRWD010000006.1 GCA_019090315.1 Pseudomonadales bacterium | reverse complement strand
GTACGTTTATTCATTGATCACCTGTTTTTTTATTGAGGTGATGTTATCACCTCTTATCAGGTGGCCAGATTTACTATGCCACTACAAAGGCACATATGACTCATATTTGGAATTTATCGGTACGTCAAATCATGTGATGCTTCACTTTAAAGTTGGGGATACATATTGCGGAACTGAAACAGTAGATTATATCCTTGAAGGAGTTTTTGAAATATCGCAGGAGAATTTACTCTGTATCCAGAAAGGATTTGAAGAGTTAGTAACCCATGCATAACAAGTCGTCCAATCTCACCCTCAACACACATCGAGGAATTATCGTGACTAGAAAACTAATACTCACAGTAGCAATTCTTATATCGGCTGGCTGTACATCAACATACAAACACTCTGAGCTGCAAACACCCTCAGTAAAGCTAAATCCGGCTGCAGGTGTGCTTATTTCAATCCCGGAAGATGGGTGGTATGGCAATACTCAGTACCCTAATTCCGGAAAAATGACTGCCAATGCTGTGAGGGCAGCCTTTGCCAAAAACGCGAACAAAGCCGATCTTGCAAAAGACTGCAAAGATGAGGAGTGCCTATCAAAAATAGATGTTGAAAAGTATGGTTACTTTGTTAAACCGGTAATTTTGAACTGGGAAGACCGTGCTACAGAATGGACAGGAAAGTCTGATCGCATTGAAATTCAAATAGTGATTTTTGACGCCATTACAAAGCAAGAACTCGCTAATTCATCCTATTCAGGAAAAAGTCAATGGGCTACTTTGGGTGGAGATCATCCCCAGGATTTGTTACCGGAACCAACCAATAATTACGTAGATAGCTTGTACCGGTAAAACCGTGACAAAACAGGGTGAAAACCCGTGGAATAAAGGGAGCTCTACCCTTTAATTTTAGGCGTTTTTATTCTGGGGGCTTTATGGCTTCCAGCGCTCAACACTGTGGCTGTTGCAATAGCAAAGATAATGGGAGTACTCTCGCTAATAGCGTTTGCGCTGTTAATGCTTGCTTCCACCATAGGTGGTTCATCCCATATGTCAGAGAGTAATCAGGTTATCGCAATTGCTTTAGCTTTCATGGGGTTATTCGGTTGCCTGTTTTTCCTGACAAAAAACTTAAATCCCGCCACCTAATAAGGCCAGCCGACAGGGGCAAACATACCGCCACTTCATTCCAATTTTCAGGCTCAACTCGAAAACGTTACAGGCTTATCAGAATGAATATATTATGGAAATAGGCAATAAATGGAGTTACATAAGGGAAGTAGTCGAGCGAGGCCAGAGGTCAACTGTTTATTGCTCAATCGCATCAATAAATAGCGATGGCATGCCGAATATCACACCTATAGGAACGGTATTCCTTAGGGATGATAATACTGGTTACTTCTTTGATCACTATACGTCGACCTTAGCGGAGAATCTGGATAGAGACCCGCGACTATGCCTGTCCGCAGTGGATGCCGGAAAGTTTTTCTGGTTCAGGTCTTTTCTTAAAGGCCGATTTGTTTCACCGCCTGGTGTTCGCTTATATGGGGAGGCGGGGCCACTAAGAGAAGCCTCGCCTGCAGAGATCGCACTTATTGAAGACAGGGTTCGTCCTACCAGGTGGTTAAAGGGTAGCCGCTTGTTGTGGACCAATTTCACCCATGTGCGGGATCTAACATTTACGGAATATCGGCCGGTAACTTACCCTGTAATGATGGATGGTTTATGGTAAATATGTATTAATAAATACAGCAGGTAGACATCTCCACACGATGTGTACTTTTTTCAGGAACCGTCGCTTATTCACGATTGTCGTTATCTCTCTTTAAGAGGAACATATGCGAAATCCAATAGTTGCAGACAACAAACCGGTTAAAGTTCATCTCTCAAAAGGTCAGGAATATCACTTCTGTACCTGCGGCATGTCAAAGAGCCAGCCTTTCTGTGATGGCTCTCATGCGGGCACATCCTTCACGCCACGAGTCATTGTTTCAGACACCGATGATGAGGACGCCTATTTGTGCGCTTGCAAGCACACCGGTAATTCTCCTTATTGCGATGGAACACACAAGCAATTCGGTAAAGATGATATCGGTAAAGAAGGACCCGGGATAACGCAAAAACCCTCTGAGCTGCCTATTGCCACATCCACACCTGAAGAGCCTACCGTAGAATATATCCACCAACTTTCGAAAGAGGGGCTAACCAAACTCGGGCACCATGGCCAGATGACTTCGATGGGCGTGCCACGCCATGAGCTACCTCATTGGGATGATTTACAAATCATGACCGCCCAGATGGCGACTAAACCTTTGATGGAGGATGTCGATGTTGGCACAGAACTTATTATTGGCCCTGAGGCCAAAAAACCCTTGAAGCTAAAGATTCCTCTGTTCGTTTCTGATATGAGTTTTGGCGCGTTATCCGAAGAAGCCAAAATATCGTTAGCGATGGGTGCGGAATTAGCCGGCACCGGCATATGCTCCGGCGAAGGTGGAATGTTACCTGAAGAGCAACAAGCTAACAGCCGGTATTTTTACGAATATGCCAGCGCAGGTTTTGGTTATAAAGATGAGTTATTGACCAGGGTTCAGGCATTTCACTTCAAAGGTGGGCAAGGTGCAAAAACAGGTACAGGCGGGCACCTGCCAGGAAATAAAAACCAGGGAAAAATATCACAGGTAAGGAATATTCCCGAAGGTGAGCCGGCAATTTCCCCACCGACATTTAAAAACCTTTCGTCATCCTCTGAATTTAAAGACTTTGCGGACAAGGTCAGGGAGATTTCCGGCGGCATCCCTATTGGCTTTAAACTAAGCGCTAATCATATCGAACAGGATATTCAATTTGCACTGGATGCAAGTGCGGATTACATCATATTGGATGGGCGTGGCGGCGGTACCGGTGCTGCACCAGCAATGTTCAGGGATCACATAAGCGTACCTACCATTCCAGCACTTGCGCGCGCACGTCGTTACCTTGATGAAAAAGGAGCAAGCGGCCGAGTCACGCTCATTATCACAGGCGGTTTACGTGTACCTATTGATTTCGTTAAGGCGCTAGCACTGGGCGCTGATGGTGTCGCCGTCTCAAATAGTGCAATGCAGGCTATTGGCTGCGTTGCCGCAAGAATATGTAATACCAACAACTGTCCGGCGGGTATCGCCACACAGAAAGAAGACCTACGTAGAAAATTGAACGTTGAACGTTCATCCAGGCAGTTACATAATTTTTTCGATGCTTCTGTCGAGCTGATGCAAGTGATGGCTCGTGCCTGTGGGCACGATGATTTCAGAAAATTCAACAAGGAAGATCTGGCAACCTGGCATCGAGAGATGGCTTTGCTTTCAGGTGTTAATTACTCGGGCCTGATGGATATATCCGGCAATACCTGATATCACGATTGAACCGCGACAATCTTGATCAACTTCCATTGTACGTTTCCGTTGGCGCTTTAGATCTGTATCACTTTTTCGGCTGCCTGTTGAGAATATCTGACATAGGGCCGATAACGTTGCTCTTTCTGTGACCAGGGATCTAAAAAATATATCGGTAGCCCAGATAAAAAAAGTAGATTTGAAACTGTTCACTTGCACCTAGAGTCGTGTCCTGATCATAGAGCAACGCGCCGGTTTCCAATTCAAAAAACATATTACGAGCAGGCCGGTACTGGAGCTGAACTGTGGGAGACACAGTCAATTGCTCGGTGCCATTAGTATTCTCTCTAAAGTCAATTCTAAGCCGAGGATTGATTCGCCATTCTGGCCACAATGGTAACCGAAGGGTTGTGTAAGCAGAGGTGACCGTTGAGTTGCCTAAATTGGAATAACGGATACCAAAAATGGAAATATCACTTTCGACAAAAACACCTCTACCGAGAAGCTCTGTCGAATAATAAATATTACTATCGCTTGCTTCTATGCCAATGACACCACCGGATGTCGGGGTATCAGAATTATTGGCCAGGGTAACCGATCCATTTATGTCATATTGATTATTCAGAGGGTGTGAAATTGTAGCGGTTGTAGTTTGGGTATCCATAGTGCGGTCGAGCGCTAAATCCTCGACTTCATCTTCTGTCAAAAAAGTATCCAGCAGCTCGCCAAGGCTATCTACCGGCTGACCTATCAGTGCATTGCGTGTGCTCAAATAGGGGCTTTTTCTGATATTAAAAGACAAATTGACACTGGTTTCATTTTCAAAACGATGTCGGCCATTTAGCATAAAGGCATTCAGTTCATTAAAATGAATGTCGTAGTCGATAAGACCAAACAGGTAATCAGCATTATCAAAATAACTAAACTGGCCACCGATAGCTTGCCGATCAAGCATCCCATCAATTTTCTGGGTAATGACAAACAGATTTAGATCCAGCCGATCCCCCATGGTTTGCCAGTCAAAATTAAATCCATAAAAATGGCGTCCGGTTTCGATACTGGTTTGTTTCGAAGAATCAACCGGAAAGCCTGCAACAAAATTAGCTGAAAATGATTCCGCAAAGGGGCTTTCAATACTCAACCCATCAAAACGACCAATTACGCCACCGTTACTTTGACGTTGTCGACCCACCTTTATTTTACGATCTGTCTCCCGGTCTACACCGGCAACATAGATATAACTCAGTCGAGCTGAATTTCCCGGCCCATTGGTCAGAAAATCACCGAAATAGCTGGTTGAGACTCTTACATCAACATCGTAGGTTTTACTTCTGTATCGGGAGCTTAGCTGCAAATCGGTACTGAGTGCGTTGAGCACCTGCTCTGAATCACCTGCGGAATTAACGCTGCTGCTATAGCGATAATACTGATAAATACCCCCGTTGGTATTCCACAGTGAGTCGCTTTTTAGCGCACGCTGTTTTGTTGACGATTTTAGTTTTGGGCTACTCTGCTCAAGGGTTAACATCACCGCAAGCCGTTGACGCACACGATCACTATCGGATCCCTCTGGATACATTTCGAGGTAACGCTGGTAACCTGCTTTAGCAAGCGCAAAGTGTCGGGCTTTCTGGTGAGCTAATGCCTGGTATTCATATGCAAGCTGGACATGCTCCGGCGAGTTCATGGCTATAACGGAATCATAAAGCGCAATCGCGCGACCATATTCTGCCTTTGCAATCGCTATCCTTGCCCGCTCCATAAGCTTGCTCGATTGACTACTATCGACGCTGGATTCGGTAAAGGTGACCGACAGTGTATGGTTGTCCGCACTATTTTCCTGTGCAAACCCGGTGGTAGTCACCAGTAACAGGCACACTAGAGACAACGCCCGCTGCAGCCTCTGCACAATCAGGTCATTTAGCATATACCTGACCACTAAAACTCTTCCTCCGTGACACTATGCTCGCCTGGCCCTTCGTGGCAGGCACCGGCGCAGTTTCTCAGCTCACCAATTGTTGCACCTTCGTGGGGTCCCGGCTTCCACTCAATTTCATGGCAACCCGCGCAGTCCGGCTGGTATGCGGGTGAGAGCCAGGGAATCATTTCTGCATTACTGGTGTGGCAGGCAGTACAAACAGGATTATCTCGATGATCTCCCGGATATGCCCCGGAATGGGTATAAAAATCCGGAAGCCAGCTAACAGGGGAATGACAACTATCACAATCGATCAATGCCGTAGTGACTACAAAGTGGTCCGATGGTTTTCCGGAAGCGGTGACACCGTCATGACAGCTGCCACAGGAACCTAACACTTCATTGTGATCCACTGTGAATACAGGCGACCATGTAATGCTGGTATGACAAGTTTCACACTGGTCGGTCGAGAGAATATGGCCTAAGTCTTTTCCGGGCTCCGTAACATTGTCATGGCAACTGAAACAGGAACCCAGCACTTCATTATGATCCACTGTAAATACAGGCGACCATGCGATGCTGGTATGGCAGGTTTCACACAGGTTGGTCGAGAGGATATGGCCCTGGTCTTTTCCAGATTCCGTAACATTGTCGTGGCAACTGAAACAGGAACCCAGCACTTCGTTGTGATCAACAATTATCACCGGTGACCAACCAACGGTATTGTGGCAGTTCTCACACAGATTAGTTGAAAGAATATGGGAGCCGCCTTTATCACCGGCGGTAATGCCATTGTGACAACCGCTGCAACCGCCGACAACACCAATGTGGTCAAACGTTGCCGGGCTCCACGCGAAAGTCGAATGACAGCTATCACACTCATCAGCAGTCGACACATGAGCAGCATGTTTACCCGTGGCAATCACACTGTTATGGCAGGAGCTACAACTGCCAGAAACTGCGGAATGATCCACTCTTACCAGGCCATCCCAGCTATTGGTTGTATGGCAAAGCTCACATTCGTTGCTGCTACTAATATGATCGCCAGGTTTACCCTCCTCCACAGTGTTGTTGTGGCAGCTCTCGCAACTGCCCAACATAGAAGCGTGCTCAACTCGTATGATGACATCCCAGCCTAACGGAGAGTGGCAATCACTGCATTGATCTGTTGTTAATAGATGATTGGTAGACTTGATCGAACCAGAAATGGCGGTCCGGTTTGAATGGCATAACTCACACTCTCTGGGTGTACCAAGAAACACCTCGTTGACGTGGCAATCTGTACACTCTGTATCCTGATGAAACCCATCAAGTGGAAAGCCTGTTTTAAAGTGATCAAAAACGCCACCGTTTTCGGCTAAAACACCATCTGATATCCCGATAAAAAACAGACAAAAAATAATATTCAAGATTGAACGGAGCGTGTTTGGACAGTGTTTCAATTGATATCTCTCATCGATTAATTAGAAGAACCAAAGTTACGGCTGTTATGACATCTGGCACAATTTCCGCCGAATGAGCCCCTGTGTATATCATCCTCACGGTGACAACTGCCGCACTTAAAAGATGGATGCTCGGGATCTGCCAAATCTTCTTGATGACAAAGCTGACAGGACAGGTTTTCGTGGGCATCTTCGAGCCTGAATTCAGTCTGCTTATTGTGATCGAACAACCAGTAACTCCAGTCATTGGGGTTATGACAGCCGCCGCAATCTTTGCCCAGTGCTTCCTTATGGGGATCATGTTGTTGATGGCAGGCGTAACAATCACTCTCAGCCTGCTGAAAATCTTCCGTTAGGTGGCACTCTCCGCAGCTTAATTGCCTGTGCATACCCAGTAGTGGGAAGGCAGTCGTCTCATGACTGAATACGGTCGATTGAGCCCAGTCTTTTTCGTTATGGCATCTACCACAACTACTTCCAAGGCTGTCTGCGTGGGCATCATCCTGTTGATGACAGTCGATACAGTTGCGTGGCTGGGCTCTGCTTTTGGCCTCTGCAAGGTGACAACCATTGCAGGTTATCTGTTTGTGTTTACCAAGAAGGAGAAATTCTGTTTCCCTGTCATGATCAAATAAACTTTTAGCCCAGCCTTTTTCACTATGGCAACTTTCACATTCCGACCCCATACGAGCATTGTGAATATCATCCTTTTGATGGCAGGAATAGCAATTTTCAGGCTCTATTTTTTTATCCACTGACTGCTTGTGGCAAAGATTACAATTAACCTCAGAATGTCCGAATTTAAGTTTAAAATCGGATTCAAGGTTGTGATCGAAACGAGAGAGATCCCAGGCTTTTGATGAGTGGCAAGTTTCGCATTCAGGCCCAAACCGGTTTTGATGAACATCCTGATTAGTGTGGCAATCCGCACATTGTTGAAGTGTTTTTTCGTAAACATTGTTTAAATGGCAACTCTCGCAGGACACCTTTTTATGCGTATATTCGAGCTTAAATTCGGTTTCATCATGATTAAAAACCGTTTCCTGCCAGGACTCGCTCGAATGACATGAATCACACTCTTTGCCTAACTCTCCTTTGTGTGGATCCACTTTTTCATGGCAGTCGTTACATTGATAG
>JAHRWD010000005.1 GCA_019090315.1 Pseudomonadales bacterium | reverse complement strand
TCTAGCTTCGTCGGCAGCGTCAGATGTGTATAAGAGACAGCGTCAATTCAGATCCCTCTGGATTGCTCGTATTAACGCGGCAGCTCGTATCAATGGCGTTTCCTACAGCCGTCTGATCGCTGGTCTGAAAAAAGCATCGATCGAAATCGATCGTAAAATGCTGGCGGATCTTGCCGTGCATGATAAGGATACCTTTGCCGCTATCGTCGGTAAGGCTAAGGCTGCACTAGCCGCTTCTTAACATGATTGCGGTGTTTCGGATCTGATCCGAGATATTGTAAAACACGCCGATATAGCAGTTATCGGCGTGTTTTTTTACAATATTAAATACTGTTTCGTTTGAGAAGCTTCTGATTTAAAAGCTGCCTGAGAAGAGCAGTTTTTTAGAAACATCAACGCTTCGCCAGAAGACGCTATCAAAGATACCTGCCATGATGGATCTACAGCAATTATTAGAGGCTAGCCGTGACGAGATCAATCGCACGACTGATCTTGCCATTCTTGACGCTTGCCGAGTACGGTTGCTTGGTAAAAAAGGTGAGCTGACGGAGCAGCTTAAGAGCCTCGGTGCACTGCCAAAAGAGCAGCGACCTGAAGCCGGCAGTAAAATCAATCAAGCCAAAAAAGAGCTGCAGCAGCTGATCAATCAGCGTCGTGCCCAGCTTGAGCAGGAAGCAGTCAATGCTCGCCTCGCTGCGGAGACGATTGATGTAACACTTCCCGGACGAGCCGTTCATGAAGGTGGTTTGCATCCGGTTACCCAAACCATTGCCCGAATCGAAGCATTCTTTACCGGGATTGGTTATCAGGTTGAAAAAGGGCCTGAAATCGAAGATGACTATCACAACTTCGAAGCACTGAATATTCCCCCGCATCATCCTGCCCGTGCGATGCACGATACCTTTTATTTGCAGGATGATTTATTACTCCGGACCCATACCTCGCCGGTTCAGGTCCGAGTAATGGAAACCGAAGAACCACCGCTACGTATTGTATGCCCTGGCCGGGTTTACCGCTGTGATTCTGATATCACCCACACACCAATGTTTCATCAGGTTGAAGCGTTGCTGGTCGATGAAGATGTCAGCTTTCCTGATCTGAAGGGCACCGTGCAGGGTTTCCTGCAGGCCTTTTTTGAATCGGACCTTGAAGTGCGGTTCCGCCCCTCCTATTTCCCATTTACCGAGCCTTCTGCAGAGGTCGATATCGGTTGCATCATGTGTAATGGAAAAGGATGCAGAGTTTGCAGCAATACCGGCTGGCTTGAAGTGATGGGCTGCGGCATGGTCCATCCGAACGTTTTCAAGTATTCCAATATTGATACCAACAAGTACTCGGGTTTTGCATTGGGCATGGGCGTTGAACGCCTGGCGATGCTGCGCTACGGCGTAAATGACCTACGGCTATTTTTTGAAAACGATCTACGTTTTCTGCAGCAATTCTAATCTGGCTCACGCACCATGAAATTCAGTGAAAATTGGCTAAGAGAGTGGGTTTCGCCAGCGTTATCCACAGAGCAACTGGTCGAACAGCTTACAATGGCTGGTCTCGAAGTGGATGCCGTGGCTCCGGTGGCTGCATCGTTTAGGGGTGTGGTAGTAGCGGAAATTGTATCTGCTGAGCCTCATCCGGATGCAGATAAACTGCAGGTTTGTCAGGTCAATACCGGCGATGAGTTGGTTCAGGTAGTTTGTGGCGCCCCCAATGCGCGACCTGGTTTGAAAGTACCCTTTGCGACCGTCGGCGCAATACTGCCCGATGATTTCAAAATCAACAAAGCAAAATTGCGCGGAGTCGAATCCTTCGGCATGTTGACGGGAGCCTCTGAGCTCGGTTTGGAAGAAAAATCCCCCGGACTAATGGAGCTGCCTGTTGGTGCACCATTGGGGAAGGATATCCGGGAATATCTGAAGCTGGACGACCAGCAGATCGAAGTCGATTTAACCCCCAACCGTGGCGACTGCTTATCTATCCTTGGTCTTGCGCGCGAAACCGCTGCGCTGAATAAGCTGGATTTTAATCCTGAAAAAATTGCTCCGGTAACATCCCAGATTGAAGATCAGCTGGAAGTGACGATTAGCGCTACCGAGGAGTGCCCACGCTATATTGGCCGTGTGATTCGTAACCTCGATATGGGTGCGGTTACGCCCCTGTGGATGAAAGAAAAGCTGCGTCGCTCCGGTATACGCAGTATTGATCCAATCGTTGATGTCACCAACTACGTATTAATTGAGCTGGGACAACCGCTTCATGCCTTTGACGCTAATCGCCTTAGCGGTAACATCAAAGTGCGCCTGGCCGAGACCGCTGAAAAAATTACCTTGCTCGATAGCCGTGAAATCGAGCTGAATGCCGATACTCTGGTAATTGCCGACGACAGCGGGGCTATTGCGGTAGCCGGTATTATGGGTGGTGAATCAACCGCTGTTTGTGCGGAAACACGAGACCTGTTTCTGGAAAGCGCATTTTTTGCACCCTTGGCAATTGTTGGCCGTGCACGCTCCTACAATATGCAAACCGATGCATCTCATCGTTTTGAGCGAGGCGTTGATTATTGCCTGCAGCGTGACGCGATTGAACGAGCGACTACGTTGATTCTGGAAATTGCCGGTGGTCAGCCGGGCGCAATCATTGAGAATGTCGAAAGAGGTTGTTTACCCAGTGCTAAGCCAGTCGATTTAACCCGCAAGCAACTCGACAGAATTCTTGGTGTTGAAATTACCGATGCTGAGCTAACCGGCATGTTCACTCGACTTGGAATGCCGATTGAACAAATCGGCTCAGACTGGAAAGTGACGCCACCGCCCCATCGTTTTGATATAGAAATTGAAGCAGATCTGATTGAAGAGGTAGCACGCCTCTACGGTTACAATCTGATGCCGACTCGCACCAGTCTGATACGACTGGATTTCAGGCCGGATACCGAAGCGGTAATGTCCGCTGATCTGTTGAAAGAGTGCCTGGTGCATCGCGGTTATCAGGAAGTAATCACCTACAGTTTTGTTGAGCCAAAACTGCAAAATAAAATTTATCCAGACCGGATTGCCAAACCGCTGCTTAATCCGATGTCACAGGATATGAGCGTGATGCGTACCGGCCTTTGGTCTGGCTTGCTGAATACGCTGACTCATAACGTGAAGCGACGTCAGTTGCAGATGCGGTTATTTGAAACCGGTCTGCAGTTTGTAGAAGTTGACGGTGAACTCGAACAAAAATCGGTAATGGCTGGCCTCGTTTACGGCAACGGTCTGGCGGAAGGTTGGAGCAATCCTGAAAATAAGCTCGATTTTTTTGATCTCAAGGGTGATGTTGAGTCACTGTTAGAGATGGGCGCTCATGTACAAAATTACTCTTTTGCAGCGGCGCAATACCCTTCTTTGCATCCCGGCCAAACTGCGAAAATTCTTTTTGAAGGAAAACCTGTTGGCATTTTGGGTGCACTGCATCCGGAGCTACAGGGTCAGCTGGATCTGGCTGATCCGGTATTCCTGTTTGAGATTGAACTCGATTTTGTATGCCAACGTAAGGTTATCGAATTTGTAGAGTTGTCAAAATTCCCCGGATCTCGGCGTGATCTATCATTGTCTGTTCCTTCGGAATTATCTGTCGGTGAGTTGCTTGCAGGGATTCGCGCCAGCGTTGATGAAACGTTTCAGGACGTAGTGGTATTTGATCTGTATGAAGGTGAGGGCGTAGAAGCAGGTCGAAAAAGTATCGCCCTGGGCTTGACGTTTCAGCACCATTCACGCACCCTTAATGAGGATGAAGTGAATCAAAGTATCGAGCGAATCGTTACTTATCTAAGCAACGAGTTAAATGTTGTACTGAGAGCCTGAACCATGGATGCTAAAGCCCTGACGAAAGCAACGATGGCGGAACATTTGTTTGACGAATTAGGGTTGAACAAACGTGAAGCAAAGGAAGTGGTTGAGCTGTTTTTTGAAGAGATTCGCCAGTCGTTGGAGAGCAATCAATCGGTAAAGCTTTCCGGTTTTGGTAATTTTGATCTTCGAGATAAAAGCGAGCGTCCCGGTCGTAATCCGAAAACAGGCGAGGAGATTGCGGTTTCTGCGCGCCGTGTGGTGACCTTTCGACCGGGTCAAAAATTAAAAATGAGAGTTGAGAGTTATGCTGGAACCAAGCCACAATGATGAGCTGCCAGCAATACCTGGTAAACGCTATTTTACAATCGGCGAAGTCAGTGAGCTTTGTTGCGTAAAGCCCCACGTACTGCGTTACTGGGAACAGGAATTTACCCAGCTGACACCGGATAAGAGGCGCGGAAATCGTCGCTATTATCAGCGTCAGGATGTACTCACCATTCGCCAAATCCGCAGTCTCCTTTATAATCAGGGTTTTACCATTGGCGGCGCTCGACAGCAGCTGTCCGGCGATGGCGCAAAGGATGACACCACCCAATACAAGCAATTGATCCGTCAGATGGTGGCTGAGCTTGAAGAGGTTTTTGAAGTCCTGAAGTGATTGTTTTCAGCGCTGGATTGTTTTCCAATTTCAGTGCAACTGTTGTATGATTCCCGCCGCTTTACACACCTCCTTATAAGTTCGAAATCGGGGCGTAGCGCAGTTTGGTAGCGCACCACGCTGGGGGTGTGGTGGTCACAGGTTCAAATCCTGTCGTCCCGACCAATTCTTTATGATGCCTTTCTTTAGTTCGCCGCCAAACCTTTCCAGCCAGTGTAGTGTATCAAACTGTATACAGAGATAGAGTCCGCCACATTTGCCACGGCAAGGCGCAGTTCGCAGCGAATGTAGGTACCTTTGCAAGAGCTGTAACGCAGTCCGTGGTGAATGTGGCGGGCTCCCTTCGGGCGAAAGGCTACAGGGTCATCTGCGTTGTTGCCATTGCTTGGAATAGAACCACTATTACTTCACAATCGCGCCTAGCAGCTAACCCTGTAGCCTTCCGTTATATCTGCATACAGTTTGATACACTACACTAGGTGGCTGTTACCGCTTTACTCTCCATCACGCCCTAATCAACAAGCCCGATGTTGCTGCTTTGGTTATTTAGGCGCCGCCAGAAGAGCGCGCTGGTTCCGTGCGAACTCCTCAAGTTCGGGGTAAAACTCGCAAAATAATATTTCTAACGCATCGTATTGTTTAACAAACTGTTCACCGGAATGGCTAAGTGGATTATCTCTACTAAACCTTTGCGAGGTTTTTTGTAGCACGAAAGGAATCACCTCGGGAAGGCGATATTGCAACAGGATGTCGCGGCTCACCATTCGCTGCAAAAATAGCTGAGCATTGTCAGGTAAAGGGATTGGCGGTTTTAGCAGAATATCCAGTATCAGGGTATTGAACGTGGTGAGTTCCCGCTCATCATATCGAGCCCAGTGCCGCGCCAGGAAATGATCAAAACTGATATCGACAATGATACCGCTGTAGCGTCGCAGCTCGGGGGTGAAAAGTGTGTGGCACTGTTTGAGAAGGGGGTGTTGATCGGTAAAGCGATCGATTTTCCTGTGCAGCTGAATGCCAGCTTCAACCTCACGGGGGTATTGGCCTTTCAGTCGACCCTTGACGAAATCACCTAAAAAACCGCCCACTATCCAGTCGGGGTGGTCGCCAGAAAGCTGAAGGTGAGCAAGGAAGTTCACAGGGGCGAGTTTTAGATGGGTTGAGCGAAGTACTCTTTTAAGTATTGCTCAAAGTCGCCTTCACAATTTTTTTCGAGTTGTTTTTGATCCAGTAGCGATTGCTGGCTCAGCTGATCAAAATGCTGTCGACATGAGTCATCAAGGGGCCTTTGCGCCATAGTTGCCATAATCTGTTCTGAGTACTCTCGTCCAAACTGTGAGAACGATTGCTGGTTTTCGCGCATGATTTTTAATATCTGGGCCGATGGTGTTTTTTCAGAATCTGCAACTTTATCAGCCTGATTATCCAATGATTGCCGGTAAAGATCGGTTTGATGCAGTGAATCAAGTATCTCAGCAATGGGTGCCATGGATTGAATCAGGGGTTGTGCAACTACAGCTAGCGGTTGTTCACCGTCAAGGGTTTTGAGCTTCAGTTCCGGATCACGCCCTCTGTTGACTACCCGCGTCTGGTTTTCCTGTATGCAGCTGAGTTCTTTGTCGCAGGAGAGCGGGCTGTCGGCCAGTAGGCAGTAGAGGAGGAAGGTATCGATAAACCTAATCTGTTCGGCGTCAATGCCTAGCGGTGTAAACGGGTTGATATCAATGCATCGCAGTTCGACGTATTCAACGCCCCGTTGCCGTAATGCGTGCAGTGGTTTTTCGCCACTTTGGGTGACCCGTTTGGGCCGGACAGAGCTGTAAAATTCGTTTTCTATCTGCAGTAGCGCATCGTTTAATTGCCGATATTCACCCTCGTGCTGCACGCCGATTTCAGAATATGGCGGATAGGGCTGGTTCATCGCGCGGTTGAGTAAGTCACTGTAGGATTCGAGATCGTTATAGCTGACCTTAAGCGAATCCTGCGCTGTACTTTGGTAGCCAAGGTTGCCCATTCGCAAGGAAGTTGCGTAGGGTAAGTAAAGTGAGTCTTCGTCGAACTCCTCGAGTGGGTGCTGTCTGCCGGACAAAAAACTTTTACAGACGACGGGCGAAGCGCCGAACAAATAGATCAGCAGCCATGAAAAGCGTCGAAAATTTCGGATCAGACTAAAATAGCCCCGGGTTTTGTAATCCTGAAAAGATTCCTGGTTGTTTTCCCGTTGCTGCAGCGCGATCCAGATCTCATCAGGAATCGAAAAATTGTAATGGATTCCTGCAATAGTCTGCATGACTCGGCCATAGCGATAACCGAGGCCGATGCGATATACCTCCTTCATCTTGCCGATATTAGAGCTGCCGAACTGTGCAACCGGGATCTCATCATCAACACCAAGAATACAGGGCATACTGGTTATCCACAGTAACTCATCTCGAAGTTGGCTGTAGACGTAGCGGTGAATGTGTTCCAGGAATTCGAGGCTGTCATCAATGCTGGTGGAAACCGGCGTAATAAATTCCAGCAACGCCTCGGAAAAATCGGTGGTGATATAGGGGTGGGTTAGTGCCGAACCAAGGGTAGCGGGATGGGGTGTTTGAGCAAGCTGACCATCTCTCTGGATTCGTAAGCTTTCTTTCTCAATACCACGACGAAGGTTCTTCAGTTCATGGAGAAGCTGTTTTCCCTGCAAAAAGTCGAGTTTTTCGGAAATCGATAATAGGGTATGCAGAGCTGCGTTCATCCAATAAGGTGGCTTTGATATAGGTCAAATCTTATCACAGAAACAGGCCGGATTTGCATATGTAAATCCGGCCTGTTTCTGGAAATGAGCTATATTTATCGGTAAGGAATTCAAATTATATGCACCCAGGAATTAGTCTTAATTGGAACAGGTATGACTCCAGAATTAGAAACACGTTTAAAACATTGCACATCTTTACCTAGCATTCCCAGCGTTGCGATAAAGATTCTTGATTTAAGCAAGGATCCCCAGGTATGCCCTGAGTCTGTTTCGTCAGTAGTAACGCTGGACCCAGCCCTGTCGTCAAAAATGCTACGTATCGCCAACTCTCCTATCTATTCCAGAATCAGCAAGATTGGGTCGGTTCAACAGGCGCTGACGCTTTTGGGCGTCGACGCCTCCCTTAATCTGGCATTGAGCTTCTCTTTGGTGAGTGGCCTGCAGCAACAGTCTCAGGGCTCGGGCCTTGATTATGATCTGGTTTGGCGACGTGCATTTCTTTCGGCAGTTGCCTGTCGCCTGCTGGGGGAAACTTTAAAATCAGGCTCCCTGGAGGAGTTGTTTCTGGCGGGCCTGCTACAGGATATTGGGGTGCTTGCGTTGGATCGAGTTTTACCCGATCAATATTCCGACATTTTTAATGGTGCTGTGGATATGTTTTCAATGTCCGTTGATGAGCATGCAAAGATCGATGCGACCCATGCTGAAGTTGGAGCCTGGTTGCTGAATGAATGGAGTTTACCAGAAAAATTGGTTGCGGCAACCCGAGCAAGCCACGGGGATGCCAGTCGCGTAGATCAGGATGATTCTGATCACTTTAATGACTGTGTGATGGTTTCCGGCCTTGTTGCAGATTTGTGGATGAATGAGCAGCATGATGAGTACTATCAAAGAGCCTCTCGGCAAGCGCAGCAACGGCTGGGGCTTGATAACGATGCGTTTGTTGAATATTTGAGTAAATTTGCCGAATTGATCCCCGATACTGCGACTCTGTTCGAAACCCAGCTAGCCTGGCCAGGCCAATCAGAAATGATTCTCGAACAGGCCAAAGAGATGCAACAGGTTCGAAGCTTGCGTGATAGCCAAAAGCTGGATGAGGATGAAGCGCAGTTAAAGAGTATGGAAAAACGAACTCAAAACCTTGAGGAGAGGGTTCGACGGGATCCGCTTACAGGTCTGTATAACAGAGGTTATCTGGACCTGTATTTGCAGTCAGAATATGAGATTGCGACACTGGAAAATTGGCCACTTAGCGTGGTCTTGATAGATCTCGATTTCTTTAAAAAAGTGAACGATACCTATGGTCACCCAGTGGGTGACAGAGTGCTATTGTCATTCAGTGAGCTGTTGAAGAAAAATACCCGCAAAAGTGATATTGCTGCTCGTTATGGGGGTGAGGAGTTTGTAATGGTGTTGCCAGGGATAGACAGGGCAAAGGTATTGGCTGTCATAAAACGGTTGCTTGAGCAATGGTCAGACTGCACTCATCAGTCTGAAGAGCAGGATATATTTAGCGTGACCGCATCTGCAGGACTGGTGACGCTGGATACCGACCATCCGTTTGAATCGGTTCAGGTGATGGTCTCTGCGGCAGACAAAGCGTTATATAGCGCAAAACAAAATGGCAGAAATAGAGTAGAAATCTACGGCCAGGGGTAGCTGAAATGGAGGGCATTACTGCAACCCAAAGCCTGGGCTGCAGTAGGATGCTGTGATTTAAGCTAAGCCTTACCCGGTCCAGCAGCAAGAATAGCCGCAGAAACATCAAACCGCTTAAAGTTCTTGGTGAACTGTGCAATCAGATCTGCTTCCTGGCTTTGGTAAGCATCCTTATCAGCCCATGTATCGACAGGGTTCAACAAACCACTATCTACACCATCGATATGCTTAGGGATATCAAGGTTTAAATTATCCAGATGCTGTGTTTCCGCTCCCAATAGCGCGCCAGACTGAATTGCGCTGATCACTGCACGGGTAGTTGGAATACTGAAACGTTTTCCACCCTTGCCGTGCGCTCCGCCGGACCAGCCGGTATTGACCAGATACACCTGACTGCCAAACTCTTCAATTCGCTTCATCAGCAATTCAGCATAAACCGATGCGGGGCGTGGGAAAAACGGCGCGCCAAAGCAGGTCGAGAAGGTGGATTTGATCTCGGCACCAGAGCCCATCTCGGTTGAGCCAACCAATGCGGTGTATCCGCTCAAAAAGTGATAAGCCGCCGCTTCTTTAGTCAGAATAGAAACCGGAGGAAGTACTGCGGTTAGGTCGCAAGTTAAAAAGATGATCGCCTTGGGTTCGCCGCCCAGATTTTCTTCAACACGGGCTTCAATAAAGTCACGTGGGTAACCGGCACGACTGTTCTGTGTGAGGGATACATCGGCATAATCTGGTACCGCATTTTCATCCAGTACTACGTTTTCAACGATGGTTCCGAATCGAATGGCATCCCAGATAACCGGTTCATTTTTCTGGCTAAGGTCGATACATTTGGCATAGCAACCGCCTTCAATATTAAACACCACGCCTTTACCCCAGCCGTGCTCGTCATCACCAATCAGGAAACGATCAGGGTCGGCGGACAATGTGGTTTTTCCGGTGCCAGACAAGCCAAAGAACAGGCAAACTTCACCGTTTGCATCGGAGTTGGCCGCGCAGTGCATCGGTAAAACATCTTTCTCAGGAAGCAGGAAGTTTTGAACAGAAAATAGCGCTTTTTTCATTTCACCAGCGTAACGCATGCCCGCAAGCAGAATACGCCGTTTTGCGAAGTTGATGATGACGCAGCCTTCACTGTTAGTGCCGTCTCGCTCAGGGTCGCAAACAAAGTTGGCGCAGTTGAGAATATCCCACTGCTCCTTGCTTCTAGGGTTGTACTTTTCCGGGCGGATGAACAGATTGCGGCCAAACAAATTTTGCCAGGCAGTTTCTGTCACGACCTGGATCGGCAGGTAGTGCTCGATATCGGCACCAACATGCAATTCGGAAACATAGTGGGTGCGCTCTTGAATGTAGGTATCTACCCGGTTCCATAGCGCATCAAATTTATCAGAATCAAACGGGCGGT
The DNA here is from genome assembly GCA_019090315.1 of Pseudomonadales bacterium. Classification (GTDB taxonomy): domain Bacteria; phylum Pseudomonadota; class Gammaproteobacteria; order Pseudomonadales; family JAHRWD01; genus JAHRWD01. The sequence continues at coordinate 12,103 of JAHRWD010000005.1, read as the reverse complement.
TTACGTTGCCCCACTCAATGGCGTCAGAAGTGCTGGGCTCTTCAACGATAAATCGATCCATTGGCGACCGACCGGTGCGTTCGCCAGTGGTCACTACGAGTGCGCCATTGTGAGAAAGTACCCCCTCACCGTTCTGGATAGCAAATTCAACTAACTGAGAACTGTTCAGGTTTTTGTACTGGATAGATTGATCTGATGTTTTGGCCATATGGGTCATTCACTTAAAGAGTTGCATTGATGGATTACGTAGCGATCAAACATCATGTATAGCAGCATCTACGATGGATTGTGTCCTCGAGATAGGCTAAAAATGTTTGAAAATTAGGCTGGTTTGGCCTGCGCTAAGGTTGTCGGGTTCCGCAAATATTGACGGCTTTCTATAAATCTGGACGCCGGAATTATAGTTGAAGTAGAAACTGCCGTTGAACTCGTCAGTCATGATGACCGTACATCATGACTGAACGGGCAATTATCTCATGAATGTGCGGCGAATTTCCAGCAACAGGACTAGATAATATTAGCCGGGTGCACAGGATGGTTGGTTGGCTATTCATGGATCGAGGGATGCACCCTTGAATTGATGGATCTGGCGACGTTGCTTCTTGGTTGGACGTCCTTCGGTCATGAGTCGGCCAGCATTCATCTGTTTGCGTTCAAGTGCGCGCTGTTGTCGATCTTGAATGCTCTGATCTGTTTCGGAATAGAGCGTGGCCGCGTCCGTGGCGCTTCGTCGCTGGCCGCTCAGCTGCTCAACGATGATTGTTTTCTGGTCAAAACCCTGGGTTACCCGTAGCTGTGCCCCAATTTCAACCGCTCGGCTGGGTTTCGCTTTACTGCCGTTGTAGAGCACCTTGCCGGTTTCGATGGCTGTTTTCGCGAGCGCTCTGGTTTTGAAGAATCGCGCGGCCCACAACCATTTATCGAATCGTACGGACAGGTTGGCAGATTCAGATTTCATAGCGGCTCCAATGTCTGAATGGTGAGCCAGTATATGGCTTTGTTCAGGCAGATAGGGGTTTTATTCGCTGCCGTGTCGCTCGCAAGAGCACACAAATTTGGCTGTTCCGGTGGTCTTTCGGGCCGGCGAAAGGTTTTAGTTAGCCTGCTATTCATATTTTTTTACGTGGTGTTATACTGCTTGGCCATGTGCCGGACAGCTTGCCAGCAAAGGCAGTATCAGGCACGAGGGATTTAGCAGCTTAGATACCGATTACAGATAATAATATTCGGGACAATTTCTAAGAAGTTTGCCTGCACTAGCAGGTTAAGTCAGCGACCTGGCTCTGTCGGCCAAGTGGATATTCGAGTGTGGTTTATAAAACTTATTCGATTAGCCTGAAACAGGGTTGCTCGATATTGCGCCCGGTATTATTTTGGGTGGAATATTTAAATTGTTGAAAAGCGTACCGAGGTCATCACCCTCTATGGTGCGTGGCGCTACCGGTTACTGTGTTAATACACGCTTTGAGCGGGAAAGTATTTCGGCAAGTTGCTAGCTCTCAATTGTATATAAAAACGGTTTTTTCTTTGATTGCAAACTGTGTGATCAGGGTAAGAATGTACGATAACCATAAGAGGAGTTGATCTTTATGAGTATAAAGGGAAAAGCTTTTATCGCAGGGATTTACGAGCATCCAACCCGTGATGCTTCTGATAAATCTCTACCACAGCTACATGCTGAGGTGGCTAAAGGCGCACTTGAAGACGCGGGTTTAACATTTAAAGATGTAGATGCATACTTCTGCGCCGGTGATGCACCGGGCCTTGGTGGCATCTCAATGGCCGAGTACATGGGTATCAATATCCAGCACACGGATACTACCGAGATTGGTGGTTCTTCCTACGTGGCTCACATTGGTCATGCGGCTGCAGCGATTGCAGCGGGAAAATGTAACGTTGCTCTGGTCACTCTTGCGGGTCGGCCAAAAGCGGAAGCCCAGAAAGTGGGTACTGGCGGTGGTGGACGTGGACCGATGTTTGATCCTAACGCTCCTGAGCTGGGTTTCGAAGCAGTATACGGCCCTGCAACTGCCAACATGTACGGCATGGCCGCCATGCGCCACATGTACGAATACGGTACTACCAGTGAGCAACTGGCCTGTATTAAAGTAGCCGCTTCTCATCACGCGCAATACAACGAAAATGCGATGTTGAAGAAGGTGGTTACCGTTGAAGACGTAATCAATTCACCAATGATCAGTAACCCTTTACACCGTCTGGATTGCTGTGTGGTTTCGGATGGTGGTGGCGCGATGATCATCGTTAGCCCTGAAATTGCCAAGTCTCTAGATCGTCATTGTGTGAAAGTACTGGGTCACGGTGAAGCACCCAAGCACTTGAATGGCGGTAAAGTTGATCTGACGTTCACAGGCGCTGCCTGGTCTGGTCCACGTGCTTTCTCGGAAGCGGGTGTAACTCAGGCTGATATCAAATATGCATCTATTTATGATTCATTCACCATTACCGTTCTTGAAACCCTGGAAGATCTGGGCTTTTGTGACAAAGGTAAAGGCGGCGAGTTCGTAATGGACGGCAACCTGATCTCAGGTGTGGGTAAATTACCGTTCAACACCGATGGTGGTGGACTCTGTAGTAACCACCCTGCTAACCGTGGTGGAATGACGAAAGTACTGGAAGCTGTACGTCAGCTTCGTGGTGAAGCACATGAAAAAGTTCAGGTGCCTGATTGCGATATCGTATTGGCTCACGGAACCGGTGGTTCCATTGGTACTCGTATGGGTAGCGCAACCGTAATCCTCGGGAGGGAAGACGCATGAGTGAGAGAAAAGCCCCAGCTCCAATAGTAAATATTGAGACCAAGCCATTTTGGGATGCAACTGCCGAAGGCAAATTGCTGATTAAAAAATGTAACGCCTGTGGTGAAGTCCACTGGTATCCTCGATCAATGTGTCCTTTCTGCCATAGCATGGATACAGTCTGGTTAGAGTCTGCTGGTAAAGGCGTGATCTACAGCCACAGTACAATGCGCCGCGCACCAGTTCCATATTGCCTGGCATATGTGACTCTGGATGAAGGCACTACCATGATGACCAACCTGGTTGACGTTGATTTCGATGCACTTGAAATCGGCCAAAAGGTTGAGGTTTCCTTTGCGGACACCGGCCAAGGCAACGCGTTGCCTTACTTCACCAGGGTATAGTACTAGTCACATTTCCAGAGCCCCATCGGGCACTGTGAAATGTAGCAAAATTAAAAAACCCGCCAGCCAAAAGCTAGCGGGTTTTTTTATGTCTAATCGCTTAGGATAGCGCTGTGGATGTTGTCCGTTGGTATTGGCTCTATCCAGCATCAATGTGCTGCGTCACTCCGATTATGATGGCTGAAGATTCACAACCTCCCGTAAGAATCATTTCCTGAATGCGAAAACAGCCGTGCTCGGTCGCTTACTGTGCCTGAATATTTCGTTGATCGTTAACTGGAAAAACCATATTAGTTAACATAGAATGCCGATCCAATCGCAAATGCGTATCTGTTTTTCGAATTTGCATGAACTGAACATGCCCATAACCTTTTGGTAGCCTACTCTATGTAGGGTGATCACTTAATTAGGAAGCTGTTTCAATGAAACCTGAATACACCTTGTTTACTTCTGAGTCCGTTTCGGAAGGCCACCCCGACAAAATGTGCGATCAGATCTCTGATGCCATTCTTGATGCCTACTTGACTCAGGACCCCAATGCGCGGGTCGCCTGCGAAACCTTAATTAAAACCGGCATGGTAGTAGTAGCGGGCGAGATTACCGCCGATGCACATGTTGAAATCGAAGGTATTGTTCGGGATGTGGTAAGGGATATTGGTTTCACCAGTTCTGAAATGGGTTTTGATGCAGATAGCTGCGCAGTGCTGAATGCACTAGGCAAGCAATCGCCTGATATTGCTATGGGTGTCGATGAAACCGGCGATCATGAGCAAGGCGCGGGCGATCAGGGATTAATGTTTGGTTATGCAACCAACGAAACCGAAGTGCTGATGCCTGCGCCGATCACCTATTCCCATCGGTTGGTGGCACGACAGGCCGAAGTGCGGAAATCAGGCATTCTGCCCTGGTTGCGCCCCGATGCGAAAAGCCAGCTGAGTTTCCATTATGATCAGGACGGCAAACCGGTAGCTGTCGATGCGATTGTATTATCGACACAACACGACCCTGAAATTACCCAGGAAGCGTTAAAAGAAGCGGTTATGGATGAAATCATCAAACCGGTGATTCCTGCTGAATGGCTTTCCGACAGTACCAAAATTTATATTAATCCGACCGGCCAATTTATTATTGGTGGCCCATTGGGTGATGCAGGCTTGACCGGTCGAAAAATTATTGTAGATACCTACGGTGGCATGGCGCGTCACGGTGGTGGTGCGTTCTCCGGAAAAGACCCCTCAAAAGTGGATCGATCTGCGGCGTACGCGGCGCGATATGTCGCTAAAAACATCGTCGCTGCCGGCCTTGCTGATCGTTGTGAGCTTCAGGTTTCCTACGCAATTGGCGTAGCCGAACCGACATCTATCAGTATCGATACCTTCAATACAGGAACGATTCCTGATGCAAAAATCGTTGAATTGATTCGAGAACATTTTGAACTGCGTCCCAAAGGCCTAATCGAAATGCTCGACCTCAAACGACCAATCTACCGCCCAACCGCAAGCTACGGCCATTTTGGCCGCGAACATGAAGATTTCAGCTGGGAAAAAACCGACAAAGCAGAGGTGCTAAGAAATGCCGCAGGGTAACAACGACTATAAAGTAGCAGATATCAGCCTGGCCGATTACGGCCGTAAAGAGATTATTCTGGCTGAGTCAGAAATGCCTGCCCTGATGGCGCTTCGGCATCGATACGCTGAGAGTAAACCATTAGCGGATGCAAGAATTCTTGGTTGTATTCATATGACCATTCAAACTGCCGTGTTGATTGAAACACTGGTGGAGCTTGGCGCAGAAGTACGTTGGTCCTCCTGTAATATATTCTCAACCCAGGATCACGCTGCCGCCGCAATAGCCGCAACCGGCGTACCGGTGTTTGCCTGGAAGGGCGAAACCGAAGAAGAATATATGTGGTGCCTCGAGCAAACTATCAACAAAGATGGTGAGCCATGGGATGCCAATATGATCCTCGATGATGGTGGCGATCTTACTTTGCACATCCACGAAAAATTCCCGCAGATGCTGGATGCGATTCACGGTGTGACTGAAGAAACCACCACTGGTGTGCATCGTCTGTTTGAGATGATGGAACAGGGAACCCTGAAGGTGCCTGCCGTTAACGTAAACGATGCGGTGACCAAATCGAAAAATGATAACCGTTATGGGTGCCGCCACAGTCTCAACGACGCGATCAAACGTGGTACCGACATGCTCATGGCGGGCAAGCGCGCATTGGTTATTGGTTACGGTGATGTGGGTAAAGGTTCCGCTCAAAGTTTGAGTCAGGAAGGCATGATTGTGCGGGTATCGGAAATTGATCCAATCTGCGCGATGCAAGCCTGCATGGATGGATATGAAGTTGTGTCCCCTTTTATAGACGGAAAAAATGGTGGTGATGCAGCCTCTATTAACAAGACTTTGCTTGGTGCAACGGATCTGGTTGTTACCACAACAGGTAATGTCGACGTCTGCGACAAAAACATTCTTAAGGCATTAAAAGACAAAGCCGTAGTCTGTAATATCGGCCACTTTGACAACGAAATTGATACACCCTTTATGCGTGAAAACTGGGCCTGGGAAGAGGTTAAGCCACAGGTTCATAAAGTGTATCGAAACTGCAAACCCGGCGAGCAACTCGACCCACAAAGCGGCGATTATCTGATCCTGCTTTCCGAAGGCCGACTGGTAAACCTTGGCAATGCAACAGGACATCCATCACGTATTATGGATGGTTCATTTGCTAACCAGGTACTGGCGCAGATGTATCTGTTTGAGGAGAAATTTGCCGATGGTGATGCCGCCGCGAAAAAGGCTGGCATCCGTGTTGAAGTACTACCCAAGAAACTTGACGAAGAAGTGGCTCGCGCCATGGTTGAGGGTTTCGGTGGCGTTCTGACAGGATTAACTGACGAACAAGCCAAGTACATCAACGTTTCAGCCGACGGGCCGTACAAGCCTGTCGACTACAAATACTGATACACCGAGCCGAGCTAGAGAATCACCATGAATTGCCGATTAAGTTTTGAGTTTTTCCCGCCTAAGACCGATAAAGGTCGGGACAAGCTCCAGCATGTCATCTCCGATCTGGGTGCCTATAACCCCGAGTTCTTTTCAGTAACTTACGGTGCCGGCGGTTCAACCCGTGACGGTACCCAAAACACCATTACTGAAGTACTCAATGCAGGTTATCAGGCTGCGCCTCATCTTTCCTTTGGGGGAGACGATGAAGCGGCCATGGAAAAAATGTTGAATGACTACAAGGACGCGGGCGTTAAACGAATCGTTGCGCTTCGTGGTGATGTACCATCTGGCTCCGGCGCGGTAAAACTGGTGTATGCGAATGAACTGGTTGAGTTTATTCGCAAAACCACCGGTGATCATTTTCATATCGAAGTGGCTGCCTATCCGGAAATACACCCCGAATCCGACAGCTTCACAAGCGACCTGGATTATTTCAAAGCCAAGATCGATGCAGGTGCTAATAGCGCGATCACGCAATATTTCTTTAATGCGGATGCGTATTTCTATTACGTAGATCAGTGTCAGAAATTGGGTGTTGATGCACCGATATACCCCGCATCATGCCCGTCACCAACTATGAAAGTCTGATCCGGTTTTCAGCTACCTGCGGTGCAGAAATCCCCCGTTGGGTAAAAAAACGTCTTGAATCCCTGACCGGCGATCAGCAAGATTTACTGGATTATGGTGAGGAGTTGGTCAGTGGATTGTGCCAACAATTAATTGATGGCGGCGCACCGGGCATACATTTTTATACGCTCAATCAGTCACCAGCGATTAAGAAAATTTGTGATAACCTTGGGTTTGCACGTTCCTGAATAGTCAGGTGAGATGAATACGTATCAAGGTAGTTGTCATTGTCTGGCGGTATTGTTCGAGGTGAAATGTAGCCTCGATCAGGTGTATCTATGTGATTGTTCAATGTGCTCCCGTAAGGGCGCAAAAATGGTTTACGCTGATCAATCTGATTTAACGATATTGCAGGGCAAAGAGAGTTTACAGAGCTATCGGTTTAATACCCATGTTGCCGAGCACTATTTTTGTAAAACGTGCGGTATCTATACTTTCCATAAACCGCGAACCTTACCCGGAAAGTACGGTGTCAATTCAGGCTGTCTTGAGGGAGTAAATTTACTGGAACTGGAAGCAACCATTGTTCACGGCTCTGAACGTTAAGTCGATCGATGATTTAACGTTACTATCCGATAAGTCGCGGCAACCAAATAGCACCCTATATTGCAGTCTGAATGGCGTGTTTAATCAAAGGTTCCTGAAGAAACATGCGAATCCCCCGAGTCTATACTTTCCAACCCCTTGAAGTTGGTTCCACTGTAGCGTTGGAGCCACCTGTTAGCCGTTACCTGATGCAATCTTTGCGCAAGACTGAGGGCGCGCAAGTTGAGATTTTTAATGGTAATGGCGCTCAATATTTCGCCAACATTATTAGTTCCAGCAAATCTGCAGTGACCATCCGGATTGAATCTGAAGATCAGGTTTCAAGAGAATCCCCCCTTTCTATTCATATCGGATTAGCGATCTCCAAGGGTGATCGCATGGATTACGGCATTCGGAAAATCATCGAACTTGGGGGCAATCAAATCACGCCATTGATTACCCAGCGATGCGAAGTGCGGTTATCGAAGGAACGCTCGGAGAAACGCCTGAAGCATTGGCGCGGTATTGTGATCAGCGCCTGTGAGCAGTGTGGTCGTAACCGTATCCCGGAAGTGAATGAACCGGTAGCCCTGGATCAGTGGTTGGCTAGCGTCGATGCTCAGGCCAAATTGATCTTTCAGCCCGGCGGCAATATAAATTTGGCTGATCGCCCACGACCTGAAAGTGTTGCTTTACTGGTAGGTCCGGAAGGCGGTTTTGACGATCAGGAAGTAGTACAGGCTGAGCAAGCGGGTTTTGACAGGGTAGCGTTGGGGCCTCGTATTCTGCGCACAGAAACCGCGCCATTGGCTGCGATCAGTGTGCTGCAATATTTATGGGGTGACTTCGACCAGGCGATTGTCGGAGTTAACGAAACAGCTGACTGATCTGGTGCTCTACTTCATCAAGATCCGGGATCCAGGCTTCCTCTCCATGAAGCGTTACTTTGGTGCCGGGTGTTACCAGGCTCAGCGCGGAGGGGGCTGTGGGTGGGTCGTTTTCGGTGCTAGACACAGAGATCTCATCACGACCGATTCGCATCAGCTTTGGAATACCACAAAGAGCAATGCCGTAGTAGCGGAATCCCAGGTCTTCTGAAACCGCATTAAGTACGGCAATTTTTGTTAAGGGTCGCTGTTCCGAGGGTGTTTGATCTTCGATATGGATTGTTAGAAGCGGCAGACGCTGCTCGCGCCATTCAAAAAAACCTAGCAGCCAATCACTACTGGTTGAATGCTGTGGCGGGCACCAGGTAACAATTTCAGCAATAGCGGTGTTGGGTAAAATCAACCGGAACCCTTGATTGGGCAGGAGCAAACAGGGGATTTCATTACTTTTTTCTGAGGTATTGAGTTTCAACATTAGTTTGAACCCCTGACCATGGATTCGCTATTCATCGGATCGGTCAATTCGCTGATATTTTGCAAAAGCTCCGCCTCCTGAAAGGGCTTACCAAGGAATCGGTTGACCCCAATCGCAAAAGCTTTTTCACGATGTTTTGCGCCGGTTCGGGATGAAATCATAATGATCGGGAGATGTTTCCATCTTTCGTTATGTCGGATCACCCTGGCGACTTCAAAACCATCTATTTTCGGCATCTCGATATCCAGCAACATTACGTCTGGAATGGCATCGTGGAGCTGTTCAATTGCATCGGCCCCATCCTTCGCCAGGGTTACACTCATTCCGTTACGTCGGAGTAGCCGTGAGGTTACCTTACGAACAGTAACCGAGTCATCCACAACCATCACCCGGGTTTCAGTTGATACTGTTGCTGTATCAGTATTGTTCTCCGCTACCTCTGTATAGATATCATCGGCACTGTATCCACGAATCAGAGTGGAAAGATCGAGAATCACGACAACACTACCGTCACCCAGAATAGTAGCTCCACTAAAGCCGTTTACGGCGACAAATAATGGCCCAAGCGGTTTCACCACAATTTCGTGGCTACCAAGGATGGCATCCACCTGAATGGCATAGGCGCGGTCGCCACTGCGGGCGAGAATAACCGGTAAGGGCGCAGACAGGCCATCCAGATTGGGCTTGTGCTTGGTCTCAAGCAGGGAACCCATATAACACATTTGATAGGATTGACCGGCGTATTCGAAATTGGGTGCATCCGGTTGGTAGTAGTTTTGCAGCTCGTAGGGGCTGACCCGAACGATACCCTCAATGGCACTTAGCGGTACAGCAAACTGTTCGCCAGCGGTACGAAGCATCAGTGCCCGGGTAACTGACACGGTGAAGGGTAAGCGTATGATAAATTGGGTACCAACTCCTGCAGTGGAGGAGATATGTATCGATCCACCGAGCTGTTTGATCTCACTGTTGACTACATTGAGCCCGACACCACGGCCGGATATCTGGGTAATGGATTCTGCGGTCGATATACCGGAATGTAGAATAAACTGCAGAACCTCCTGATCTGACAGGGGATCATTGGCACGCATCAAATTTTGAGCGATCGCTTTTTTTCGTAGCTGATCAATATCAACGCCATTACCGTCATCGTTGACTTCAATTAGCATATCACCGCCATCACGGCGGATATCCAGTGTAATGGTGCCGGTTTCTGGTTTGCCTTTCTTGAACCGTGTCTCCGGTGATTCGATGCCATGATCAACCGCGTTACGCAGCATATGCTCAAGGGCTGGAATCATACGCTCAAGAATAGTGCGGTCGATCTCTACCTCACCATTATTTACCGTTACCTGAACAGATTTGTTCACTTCAGCAGCTGTTTGTCGCACCCCTTTACGTATTCGTGGCACCATTTTTGAAAATGGAACCATGCGGGTTCGCATTAAACCGGCCTGCAGCTCTGAATGAATCCGTGATTGCTGGAGTAGTGTCGTCTCCGCATCACGGGTTTTATTGACCAGGCTCTCTTTTAGATCAAGAAGATCTGAGGTGCTCTCCATCAATGAGCGGGCAAGCTGTTGCATGCCTGAGTATTGATCCATTTCAAGCGCATCGAAACCGTCATGCTCAATTTCGATAAATTCATTTTTCTGGCGTAGAGACTGGGTCTGGGTTTCGATATCAACCTGGCGAATCTGATTGCGAAGTCGTTCGAGAGTGATCTGCATTTCATCAAGTGTATTGCCCAGAGCACCAACCTGCTGCTCAGTACGGGCGCGGGATATGCTGCTTTCTCCAGCCAGATTAACGAGAGATTCCAGCAGATCAGTGGAAACCCTTGTGAAGGTTTTGGCAGGTTTTTTGGCATGTACCTCTGGAGAAGCGGAGGGGGTTGCCGGCTTGATTTGGTCAGCTCGTTTCTCGGTTTGATCCGATTCGGATAGCGGCGTCTGAGCCGCTGAAAAGGAGAAAATATTGTCTTCACGGTCGGTCTGTTCAATCACGCTATCTTCAGGCAATGATGGCGCGGCAACAGGTAAACTTACCGGTTCGATAGTGCCTGACAGGTTGTCCACGTTTTCGATGAGCTGCTCAAGCTGTGACAGTAACTGTGTTTTTATACTGTCTTCAAACTCACCGGGTATTGGGATTATCCTGGTCAGGAATGATTCAAATTCATGGGCGAAGGAAGCAAACTGATCCAGGCCGGTTACCCGAGCCCCGCCCTTGAGCGTGTGGAGGTGACGCAACAGCTCCTCGGGGTAAAGTTCATTCTGGGGTTCTATCAGCCATGCGCTGATCGCTTGTTCTACGTTTTGACAAAGCTCCCGCGCTTCCTCGGAGAATATCTCCAGGGTTTCGGGATCGATCTCATCACCGGCCAGTATCTGGGAGCCAACCTCGATCTGTGGGATCGGTTCAGCGAAGGTCTTCAGAAGTTGGCTCAGTTCCGCGATTATCGTATCTACAGCTGTGACCCTTTGGCCCATCGCAACATTATCCAGTATTCGGAAAAGAGTGTCCTGAGCAGTCGTTAGCAGTTGATAAGTTGATTCTTCCAGGGTAGTTTCTGGATTAAGTTGTTGGAAAATTTGTTCCAGCAGTGACGAAATTTCGATGATTTGGGGAACAGATCCGTCCTGCGCCAAGGTCGCCAGATGTTCATATTGACTGATGAGTTCTGATTGCTGAGGCGTGTCGAGAGTCGTCGAATACCAGCTCTCGATAATGAGATTGCTGTTGGACATGCAATCCATGCCATGTACCAGAAGCTCGCCAGTTGCTTTGGCAACCTGATCGCTCATCAGCAGTTCAGGGACTGCAGCCTGATCTGTATCACTGTCCTGCCTCTCATGGATTCTAATTTCTTCATGAAGTTCATCGAGTTGTAGCAGGAATCCGGAGATCTCTGCTTCAAAATGTGCCATCGGTTGTTCGATCAATTGTTCAATCAGTATGGTGCTGTCGCTCGTCAACATTAATAGCTGTTGTTCCAGTTTTTCAGGAAGAGTGCCAACCGCGTAGAAAAATGGCTCCAGTGCCCCAACAATTTGCGCAATACCAAATACCCCTACCGCATTTGCACTGCCTCTAATGGTGTGGAGTGCGCGGGAGATTATTTCAATATTTGAATCTGACATCTCCTGAGCAACAGACTGTTTAAGCTCATGTAAATGTTGCTGGCACTCTTCATTGAAGATCTCAAACAGAGACGTTTCTGGGGATAATTCCGGTTCAGTCGTGATCGATTCTTCGGGAAATTGTTCGGGCAATTCATTGGGTGGCTGTTCGGATTGTTCCGCGGTGCTCTCGATCACATCCACTGAATCGGTTGGCTGATCGGCTACCGAAGTCAGTGCGACAACAGGTTCACCCTTCGAAAGCAGCTCAGCGTTGGTGCTCCAGTTT
>JAHRWD010000121.1 GCA_019090315.1 Pseudomonadales bacterium | reverse complement strand
TATTGCCAGGTTTTTCGGGGCTGAGTATATCGTGGCATTTGCCACCTCCTAAATGATTAGAAGGTGTCCACTAAAGCGGGGGAAGATTACTCCCAACAAATGTTGCCAGTTATTTACGACGTTAGGCCTCAAGATAAACCATGAAACAATCGGTAGAAGTAATTTTATTTGACCTCGGCGGTGTCTTAGTTGAGCTAGGAGAAGAACCAATACCTTCAGAATGGTTACCGAATAAAGATAGATTCAATCTTTCTGATTGGTTTTCATCTGAGACAGCAATATCGTTTGAGAAAGGTCTGATTTGTGCCCAAACGTTTGCAGAAACCTTTAGAACTGATCTAAAAATTGAAGCATCTTCAGAAAATATATTGAAGCATTTTACTGAATGGCCAATTGGATTATTCCCAGGCGTTCAAGAATTGTTAGAAACCCTGGGGAGCAAATATAAACTAGCAGTATTGTCTAATACGAATGAGCTTCACTGGCCAAGAATTATTGAAGAATTCAATATTGAAAGTTATTTCGATAAATTTTTCGCTTCACATCAAATAAAAATGGCTAAACCAAGCTTGGAAATATTTCAGCATGTAATAAATGAGCTGCAAGTTGAACCAGAAAAAATATTATTTTTAGATGATAATTTGAAAAACATCGAAGCATCGAAGATGCTCGGAATCAACAGCCATCAGGCAATAGGTATTAAGCAAGTGTGTCTGACCTTGACCAACATGGGAATAATTGATGCCTAAAAACGCCCAGCTCCTTTGGGCCCTGGAACGCTGCCATAATGGCCGCTCTCTTTTCTATAACTCCGCCGCCAACCGGCTACCCTGATCAATCGCTCTTTTTGCATCCAGCTCTACGGCAAGATCGGCACCACCAATCAAACTAACCTGAATATTGGCTTTCTCCAACGGAGCCTGTAGAGCCTTTAATGATTCCTGACCAGCGCAGATAATTACGTTATCCACTTCCAGTAATCGTGGTTCGTCACCAACTGTAATGTGTAATCCTGCATCATCTATTTTTTGGTAACTGACACCATTGAGCATGGTTACACCTTTGTTGATCAGCGTTGCTCGATGGGTCCAACCTGTGGTTTTACCCAGCCCCGCACCGACCTTTGTAGTTTTACGTTGTAACAGGGTGATTTCCCGTGACGATGGTTCGAAGGATTCTTTAACGCCTTCGATTCCACTTCTGGAATTCAGTGTCGCATCAATACCCCACTCTTTAAAAAAGGCCATTTTATCCAGAGCGGTATTAATTTTTCCGTGGGATAAAAGTTCTGCAACATCAAAACCGATGCCGCCGGCACCAATAATCGCTACCCGTTTTCCGACCGGTTTTTTATCTCGAATCACATCAAGATAGTTGAGCACTTTCGAGTGATCAGCACCCTCTAACTCAAGTTTCCGCGGCACGATTCCGGTTGCGAGAATCACCTGATCATATCCGCCTTCTATTAAAACAGCAGCATCGACGGTTTCGCCCAAACGTAGATCAACACCATATTTTTCAAATTCCGCCTGGAAATAATTAATAGTTTCCTGAAACTCCTCTTTACCAGGAATTTGCTTGGCAATATTAAACTGGCCGCCAATTTTAGTATTCGCATCAAACAGTGTGACGTTGTGCCCACGCTTTGCGGCCACTCTGGCATAGGCCAATCCCCCAGGCCCCGCACCGACAACTGCAACTTTTTTAGGCTGAGCAGTTGGTGTATATAACAGTTCAGTTTCGTGACAGGCCTGCGGGTTCACAAGACAGGAGGCGCGTTTGCCGGAGAAGGTATGATCCAGACAAGCCTGGTTGCAGCCGATACAAACATTGATATTGGCGCGCTGCCCGTTGCGGGCTTTGTTTACAAACTCTGGATCCGCCAGCATTGGTCGCGCCATCGAAACTAAATCTGCTTCGCCATCCGCCAATACCTGTTCCGCTACTTCTGGCGTATTGATGCGGTTACTTGCACAGACTGGAATCGAAATTTCTTTTCTGATTGCCGCTGCAATATGGGTAAACGCTGCACGCGGAACCATTGTCGCGATCGTCGGAATACGCGCTTCGTGCCAACCTATTCCGCTATTCATGATGGTTGCACCGGCGGCTTCGATGGCTTTGGCGAGGGTTACCACTTCATCCCATGTGCTACCGCCGGGCACAAGATCAATCAATGAGAGCCGATACACAATGATAAATTCTTCGCCGACTCGCTCTCGCATTCGGGAAACAATCTCCACTGGAAAGCGCATTCGATTTTCGTAGCTACCGCCCCATTTATCGTCCCGCTGGTTGGAACGTTCGGACAGGAACTGGTTGATTAGATAGCCTTCGGAACCCATCACCTCAACACCGTCATAACCGGCGGATTTAGCCAGTACTGCGGCGTTCACAAAGGACTCTATCTCCTCTTCAACCTCCTCGGCGCTCAACGGGTGAGGGGTGAATGGATAGATCGGTGATTTGATCGCTGAGGGTGCAATCAAATCCTCTGAGTAGGATTGCCGGCCTGCATTCAACAGTTGTAGCGCGATCAATCCACCTTCTTCGTGTACCCGCTGGGTGACAATTTTGTGTCGCTCTGCATCTTCGCTAGAAATCATGGTCGATGAGTGGGGGCCTAGCCCTCCCCTTGCCGACGGACTGAAACCACCGGTAACCAATAGCCCGACACCGCCTTTGGCTCGCGCCGCGAAAAACTCCGCCATTTTGCCCAGGCCTTCGCTATCTTCCTCTAGCCCGGTGTGCATAGAGCCCATGATGGTTCGGCTACGCAGTTTTGTATATCCGAGATCCAGCGGCTCAAGTAATTTGGGGTATTGGTTCGAGTTGCTCATAATGATTTTCACTCTGGTTGGCTATTCTGAGTTCTTATTATTGGCTGGAAACCATTGTGCCTCAGGTTCAGCGCAAAATCACTCTGGTAAAACATTGATTAGAAACGCGACGAAAAGGTGCGACAAACAGGCGCAGGGGCCTGTGTTATTTAACGCGGGATAGATGGGCCAGGAGATTACATCTTCCGGTCATGAGTCGATATCGGAGAGGGGGAGACAAGGAGGAGCCAACGAGCCCAGAGTGAAGCAACTAGCAAGTGCCGATCGCCCTACTCTTCTGTAATTTGATAATGACGTTCCACATTAACCGTTATCTTTCCCCAGGCCGATTGACCAACCCGTTGCTGGTGCGAGGAAAAGGAGTTCTGATCGACAAACTCTTCATAAACGTTGAATCGATTTTTATTTTCTGAATCCTGAACAACCTCAAAAACAAGGCAGCCATCCTCTGCACGGGTCAGTTCTATATGATTTGACACCGCACTCTCTACCGATTCGAGATCGGCGCAGGGCACAATGATATGACCTTGTAAGGTGATTTTAGACAATGGCTCAAGCTCAGCAGCAGGAAAAAAGCTGTCGTAATACTACGCGTTTTTCTTCGAAATAATCGCATGAATTGCGGCGAAGGCTTTCTTGTAGTTGGGCGAACGAACATCGTTAGTCAAAATGGTTATCTTAACGATGACTTTGTCGATAATAACCGCACCCTCGGAGACGATCATAAACTCACCTTTCGGCAAGCTCGCTTTGTTCGACAGCGATTTATCCAGATAGGTAATCAGTTCACCGCTCTCTTTTCCAATGATCTGTTCAATCTTTGAGGAGGCCAGTTTTTGTTCATTCGGGTTGGTTTGATGATTTCTTTCTATTTCCGACATTACTTGAGGCAGTATCGAAGGCCCGCCAAAAAATGCCCGTTGATCAGGGATAAAGGTCATAAGCAAAACCAGGTCAGAACCGGTTTTGGGCTGAGCGCGCAGTGTTGGAGCGCGGATACCTGGGGGTGTCTTTACGGTAGTGTTCCACTCTGACGGTAAACCAATCGAAAACTGTTTGTTTTTCCCGACATTCAAATCGACAATTTTGACACCATTATCGCTGGTCTTTGGCGCCGGTTGGGTTACAACGGTCGATGCGGAAGCTGCTCCGACGCAGGGCGTATCCTGAAACGAAATTCGGCCGTTGCCGTCAACGCACTTATTGATCGCCATTAACGAGGAGCTATACAGCAACGGTATAAACAAACAGCTGAATACTATTCTACGCATTGACTTGATCCCTAAACATTACGCGCTAACAATCGGAAACCTACCGGTTATATATAGCGTCTGTTATCTGTTTTCGCGAGGTTTAGCTGTCAGAGCTGTGATGGAATTCAAACCCAACATCAAGCTGTAGCCCTGTGCGTATAGAGCCCATGACGGTTCGGCCGCGCAGCTTTGGGTATCCGAGAGCCAGCGGGTCAGATAGTTTGGGGTATTGGCTGGATCAGGTGAAAGCTTGGGCAGACTTACCAATT
Organism: Pseudomonadales bacterium; assembly: GCA_019090315.1. Taxonomy (GTDB): domain Bacteria; phylum Pseudomonadota; class Gammaproteobacteria; order Pseudomonadales; family JAHRWD01; genus JAHRWD01. The sequence continues at coordinate 32,208 of JAHRWD010000121.1, read as the reverse complement.
GTTTTGTTGTCTTCCAGATTCCTGATCTCATCGGCGGACAACCCTAACTCCTGCATCACGCTATAGGTATCTTCGCCAAGGGCCGGGCAGTTCTTTGACAGAGGTAGCTGCTCACCACCAAACCTTGTTGGGGATCGAATAGTTCTCATCTCTCCCATCAGCGGATGCTGGATCACCTCAATGGTATCGTTGGCAGCCAGTTGCGGATGATCGAGCACCTCCCGGGCATCCAGGCATTTTGCGCTGGGCACATCGGCTTCTCTTAATCGTTTCAGCGCTTGCTCTGTAGTCATATCTGCAATGGCATCGGCATATAGCTCGCGAAATGCAGGCCTGTCCTGAACCAGCTCAATCAGAGCTGGAAGGTTTTCCTGCTCCAACAGATCGGTTCGCCCGATCGCTTTTACAATACCCAGCACCTGTTTTTGGGTTGCTGCAGAGATGGTAATTTCGCCATCGGAAGTTGAAATGGAGCGATAGCCATCCCTGATTTCTGGCCCTGCAACCTGATCTTCATCCAGCAGCGTGTGTGCCATATAACCATCGGGGAATAGAAAAAACAGGCCCGCATCCATCATCGAGATATCAATATGTTGACCAACACCCGTTTTCTCGCGAACCAGTAGCGCGGCGGTAACTGCCTGACAAGCGGTGTAGGCGGTGACTTTGTCGCACACCAGGTTTTTGACCAGTGCCGGTTCGTCGTCCCGTTGCACGTCGGCAAAGCCAAGGTGAGCCTGCATAATAGGGTCATAGGCTGGCGCATCCGCCATAGGCCCATCTGTTCCAAAACCGGTAATCGCGCAGTAGATCAGATCTGGATTTTTTGCCCTGAGCGCCTCACTGCCGAGGTTAAGCTGATCCATAACTCCGGGGCGAAAGTTGGATATCACCACGTCCGCCTTTAGCATCAAAGCGGTAACCAGTTCTTGCCCGGCCTGCTGTTTTAAGTCAACGCAGATCGACTCTTTGCCACGGTTACAGTTGGCAAACAGGGCTGAAATATTGCCCTTGTTATGTCCGAGATAGCGCATAGGGTCACCACCTTCAATTGGCTCGATTTTAATGACCCGAGCACCCTGGTCAGCCATCATCATGGTTGCCAATGATGCAGTGACCATAGTGGCGAGTTCAATAACCAGTAAATCCTGAAGTGGTTTCATAATCCTTTTCCCCTGGGTTTGTTAATACTCGCTGATAAACACTTTTAGCAGAAGCTTCACGGCAATAAGGCAGAAGACTATTAAATCCGGTAATCGATACTCATATAAATACCAAACTTATCTGACCCTGTTAGGGTTGTGTCGGGTATTGTTGAGCTCCACTCAAAACCAATATCAAGCTGCGCTGCCATTATCGAACGTTGATGGCTTGCCATAAAATGATGCAACTTTTGACGCTGCATCGATACTTTATTTCCTGCAGCAATATCATCCGTATTCAGGTCAAGCTGGCTAATGGCCGCCCGCCAAACTGCACCTTCGCTATCGATCAGCGATCCACCGAGGGTGACGCTCCTTGAATCGTTATCAAAAGAGCTACCCATCGAGCGGCTACGATAACGATACCCACTTTTGTAGGTATGATGTTCATAGGCATAATTGGGCAGGTCGTCTTCAACTATCCTGCCAGACAAAGTATCCGAATATTCCAGAAAAAAGTTTAGATAACTTTGTTTAATCGCTATTCCAGAGAGCTCCAGACCACCCATAAATATTTTTCTGGAGGGTAAGTAACCCGCTTCATCTTCACCGATCAATTGCCCGTATACAGCAGCCAATGCATGGGATGTAGCCCATGCATAGCGTAGATCAAACCCACCCAGCTGGTTCCCTGCTTCGTTTGCCGTGTTTTCGCCTTTTGTGGTCAGGACTTTAAAAAACTCAGAAAATGATTCAGGTCGCCCTTCTCCACCCCATTGGGCAGAACGGGACAAGCCAATCTCCAGATTTGAAGAAAAGGGTTTAAAACTCAGCCGCATACTCCATAATTTTGCCTGGGGTACTGCCCTGTCACCCTCTAACTGACCTATAAAAGAGGTAAGGTGCCATGGGCCTATCCAGCTCAACCACTTTGACTCAGGCGCATAGGAGACTGCGCGATTAAAGGATACTGCTGGAACAGGTCTCGCATTATTGGAGAGGATTAAACTCGATTGCCAACCGGGGCCCCACCAGCGTTCGTTTGCGCCCACTGAAAAAATCCAGTTGCCCAGAGTAGCGGCAACGTACGATCCATCGAAGCGCCAATTTTTTTGGTCGATCGGATCAGTTGCATATTGAACCATCAGCCCTGCGCTGAATACTTCGTTTTGCCACTCGGAGCCAATTTCTGCAATGGCCCCTTGCTCAACAGCGTGACCGTAGGCGTTAAACAGGCTAGATGTGTTAGCCGCCGACAAACCATAATTAATGCTGTTCCTGGAACCACCCGGCTCTATTTCATAAGTGCGAGCAAGTTGTTTACGGATATATTGAAGCGAGGTCTGGACAGAGTTTTCCTGTGCTGGGTCAACCTGATCCCAGCTCAGATGATCGAGGCCATACTTGATATCTGCCCAGGCGATAGGCCAGTTGGTTATTGGCAGATCAATCAAGCCTGCATCAGTGACACGCTGTAATGCTATGCGTAGCCGCGAATCCTCGGTTGAGGTCCAGGGTGTAGCGTTAATTTTTGGAGTGAAAGCTCCACCTATGACACAAACTAAAACAACTGAGATACTACGAAAATAGGACATTTTTTATCGTTACAAGGGTAAAAAAAAACCGAACAAACAACTATAGTAGCCATTCGATGCATCAGGAAAGAAGCCATCCGCCATCCACATCCACGGTAGTGCCGGTCACAAAATCATTCTGGATTAGAAACAGGATCGCCATCGCGGCTTCGTCGGCACTGCCTGCACGGGGAATTGCATTACCTTTAGTGGATTGTTCAAACATCGCTTTGCGTGCATCGCCTTCCAACGGCATCATCGGTGTATCAATTTGACCAGGAGACATCACATTCAATCGACGTGGCGCAATTTCCGGTGCAACTGCACGAACAAAGGCTTCAACCGCACCACCAACCGATGACAGAGCCACCTGGCCGGGATTGCATTTACGAGCCGGTGCGCCGCTGACGATAACTATGGAGCCCTGTTCGCTCATGTGTTCTGCACCGTAGCGCACCACATTAGCGTATCCCCAGAGTTTATCAAAGGATGCTTTGTAGCCATCCATATCCATTTCAAGGAATGGGCCAAATGCACGAGAACCACCAGTTGCGGTACTGACCAGAATATCAAAGGGTGCGCACTCCTGAAAAAGCTTCGACAGTGCATCGCCATCCCGGACATCACATTTTTTCAGGCTAATACCAGCGGAAAGATCCCCCGATTTTTCGGGTTCACGACTTATAGCGATCACCTCTGCACCTAAAGCAGCGAGTTGTTTTGCAGTAGCTAACCCGATACCGGACGTACCACCAAAGACAATTGCTTTTTTTCCTTCAACGTCCATTTTTTAATCTCCCTAAATATTAAAACTGAATGCAAGAACGAACAGAAAGCCGCTCATCTATACCTGCAAATACAGGGTAACTGCCAGTACAAACTACTGATACAACAAGCAGGCCTACCAGCTTTCTCAGATTGACGATATACCCGAAACTACCAAACATTTGGTTCACTCTTTTTTTGATATTTTAACTGAACTCAGGGGGATAAGCCTTGAAGCAGCGAATTATATTTGTACGAAATTGTGTTTATAGCTTTGTTTTCCAAATCAGATCTTAGTGATATCGCAAAGTGATCACATCTAGTTTTATACTCTTTCATCAGGATCATATTAGTGAAGTCAGAACCTTCCTTCTAAATACCGGGAGAACAATATGGAAGATCGAATCACCCTTGAAATAACTGACGGCGTTGCCGATGTACGCCTGGTTCGTAGCAATAAAATGAATGCGCTAGATAGTGGTATGTTTTCAGCTATTACCGAGGTAGGCGAGAAGTTATGCAGCCTGCCTGAAGTACGTGTGGTGGTGTTATCCGGCACTGGAAAAGCATTCTGTGCGGGGCTGGATATGGGTAACTTCTCCGATATGGTTGCTGACGGCAACCCCAACGAAGATTCAAACGATCAACCTAAACCCCAGCCTGAACCACTCGTCACACGAAGCCACGGCATAGCCAACTACTTCCAGCACGCGGTGTGGATGTGGCGAGATCTTCCCATGCCGGTTATCGCAGCGGTACATGGTGTAGCTTTTGGCGGCGGATTTCAGCTAGCTCTGGGAGCGGATATACGCTACGCCGCGCCCAATACCCGCTTTTCAATCATGGAGATCAAATGGGGCCTGGTTCCCGATATGGCAGGCACGCAGCTGATGCGTCACCTTGCTCGGGAGGATATTGTGCGTGAGCTGTCCTATACCGGCAGAATTTTCTCAGCACAGGAAGCGCTGGAATATGGTTTTGTAACACGTATCGTGGATGATCCACTCGCACTTGCCTTTGATACAGCCCGTGAAATAGCCTCAAAAAACCCACAGGCGATACGGGGCAATAAGCGACTATTCAATGCTGCAAATTACCTGTCTGCCGAGGCTGGGCTGCTTATGGAATCAGAGGTGCAGGATGGAGTTATCGGTATGCCAAACCAGAAGGAAGCGGTGACGGCTGTACTTGAAGAACGCTCAGCCCATTTTACGGATTAGTCGATCCTGTTCAGGCATAGACATTCACCGTGCGATTTTCAGCGAAACGACAAGCTAGCACTCCAACAACATTATTTCTTTCGCTCACGCCCCGCGGCTCTTAGTTCGCATCAATGGCAAAGCCAACTTTAAAAACAGAGCAGTTGCCATACCCGATGCCCCAAACAGCATGCACATCACCACCACCTGGTAACGCACCGCAACCAAAGGCGACACGCCCGAGAGGATCTGCCCGGTCATCATACCCGGTAGCGATACCAGCCCCACCGCAAACATAGAGTTGATCACTGGAATCATCGCGGTCTGCATGGCAATATTTCGAGCTGCATTAACGGACTGGCCACTGCTCAGCTCTGTTTGTAACCGCTCCACCGCCAGACTGATACTGTTCATTGCCCCCGCAAAGATCATTCCCGCCAACGGAATCACGACTTGAGGCACAAATAGCGAATCTTCCCTGAGTACAACCATTACTACCAGCCAAAGCACAGCGCCTCCGCAAAGCCCTATCGATAGCAAAGCACGACCATAAAGCGATCTGCGATGCTGTTCCGCAGTACCCAGAGCAATCCAGCTGGCCGCCAGCACCATCACGGTTAATACCGACACTACCAGCCAGGGGTTTTGTGTATTAAAAATAGTGGTCAGCAGAAACCCGACCAACGCCAGTTGCAGCGCCATACGCCCTACCGAATAGAGCGCATTCAGGCCATGAAGTGACCAGCGAAACAGTATGGCAATCACCAGTGCTACCGGCACCAGAATGACCGCCAGGTTTAATAGTGGAATGGTTTGAAGTTCAGTGCTCATTTGAAATGCTTATAAGACGAAGCGAGGTAATTGACCTGCATATGAAAGGCGCATTCCTGTGAATGCGAGAAGTACGTAGCTGATTTCAGCACTGAAGAGGTACCGTCTCAACCTGATTGTTGTTCATTTATTGTGTGGGCGCCTGCTTCATCTAGTCACGCTGCCATACTATTTGCCAATTCTAGGTGGAGTTTGAGCGATCTCAATCATGGTCTCAATTCGAACCAGTCGTTTGTCCATATCGATGGTTCGTTCCGCCAGCTTTTCAGTCAGCTTATTGAGCTTTTTAACTTCATCGGTCAATTTCAGCGTATCCAGCAGTATGTCGGTTAATTTAGCCATGCTGTGGGTTACTCAGTTTTTTGAGCGTTTTGGTGACTGTAGTTGCCGCTGCCTGGGTTGAACCGATAGCTTCTTTTAAACGCTCTGCAACCAGAGCGAGGAGTTCGCCTTCGTCGGCTGTATGGGTTTTTCCTGGTTCAAAAGCATCAATAGCCAGGCGAACAATCTCTGCCTGCGATGTTCCCTCATGTTTCGCCAGTGTGGTTATTTTTTTGACTTGATCAGCGGACACCAAAATCTGTTTTCGAATCAGATTTTTACTTGCAACTGCCATTTCGTTCTCCAGATACCGAGCATTCAAATAAACATACACAAGAGTATACACAACAGCCGTAACGCTACAAGCCAGTTCAGCAGATATGAAATGAGCGTATGGCTAGCTAACCCTATCTGGGATCAATTGGTGCTTTAAGAGGCCTTTCCATTATTTTGATTCGATAAGTCGAAGGCTTTGCTCTGCGAAGCCAACACCCACTTCGGTGTAATAATTAAACGTCTCATCAATACCCGCTGCTAACAACTTTGCCATCTCATCCTGATGTCTTGCGATACCGGCGGTTTTCCCCTGAAATTTAACTTGTTTGAGCAGCTTTACTGCTTCCAGAATATCGAGGTGAGCAGGCATAGCCAGCAACACCAGTTCAACAGTATCGAGTTTTATATGAGACCAGAAATCAGGGTCTTCGGCATCTGCCAAAATGACATTCCGACCAGCATCCAGATGACTGGTAACACGCGTTTTATCAACGTCTACGCCATATACGCCCTTTCGCAAATCATCACACACCTCACCGCACAAAGTATCATAGGCCGCAGTGCCTACACGACCCATGCCAATAACCAGCACTGTGGCACCTGTCGGCTGCGTATACTGATCTTCTAGCAAACGATCCGAGTGTTCAAAGCGTTTAATGAGCTCACACCAACGCGCGTACATTGAGTGGGCACTGATATTTATGATGCTTGAAAAAACAAATGATAGCGCCACGGCCAATGCCATGATCACTAACCACTCCTCGGCAAATATGCCATGCGTGACGCCTGCTGCACACACAATCAAGCCAAATTCGCTGTAGTTTGAAAGGCCAAGTGCCGCTAAAAATGAGGAGCGACTACGCAGCTTTAATCGCGTCAACCAAAGAAACAACAAGCCTGTTTTAAGCGGCAACGCTACAACCATAATCAGCGCAGCAACCCACATGTCGAAGGTTGGCAGCGCGGTAAATCCAATAGAGAGAAAAAAGGCAATCAAGAATATATCCTTAAAGCCCAAGAGGGATTTCGATAGCTCAACAGCCTTGCTATCCGAGCTCAATAACATGCCAACCACCAACGCACCAAGGTACGCTTTCAATCCAACCAGTTCAAACAACTCACCCCCGGTAAGGGCCAGGAAAAACCCTGCTAACAAAAGCACTTCGCCATGACCAGAACGCTCAAGTATTTTCGAAAGTAGCGGTCGTGCCAGAGGTAATGCCAGAAGTGCGAAGGCCCATAATGACGGGGACTTATCGCTTGCGAGGGAAACAAATACAACTGCCGCAATATCCTGGATAACTAGAATACCAATAGCCACCTGACCATGCCTTGCTCGCAGCTCTCCTCTTTCCTCCAGCACTTTTACCGCACAAACCGTGCTGCTGAAACTAACTGCAAAACCGATCATCGCCGCACTTGACCAGTCAAGTGCATCAAAATATTTGAATCCCAGAAAGGCCAGCAACAAACAACTACATGATGTTAGCAATACAAATGCGCCCATGTGGCCAGTCGCACCAGCCCAGATCTCAGTCTTCAACAGGCTCTTAAGGTTAAATTTCAAGCCAATTGTAAAAAGCAACAGCGTGATACCCAGATCACCCAGGGTCTGGAGCGAAGATTCGGGCTGAACACCCAGGGCATGAAGGCCAAAACCGGCAGCAAGATAACCTACAAGTGGGGGTAAGTTGATCTGCTTAACAACAAAGCCACAAACGAATGCGACCGCTATCCAGATATAGTCCATAAGTTAGTGGCTCGTCGTGGTGCGGGATTTTAATACTAGCAAGCTGGCTGGTATTGATCTCGGAGAATAGAAATAGATGAGCATGAATCTAGAATAATCAAAGCCAATCAAACGCTTTGATCTAGCAAAAATGATATTACAGGAATGGGCCTGGGAGGGGGGGGTGATGATCTACAACCGATCGAGCTATGAATTGCGGCAACACCGATCAAGCAGTGTAGTTGCAGTCAACGAGGTACCGGGATGGTTTGTCGATAATCAGAACAAACCACCCCAGCAACTCAAATAACGGTTGTTATCAGAACGTTACGCCCAGCTCCAGGTTACCGACATCAAAACTTGGTGTGGATTCTGAACCTATACTTTTAGTGGACCACTGCCGACCATAGCTTCCACGCAGGAATAGTCTATTCGGCAGATCCATTCTCACACCTACTTCAGCGGTATACCCTACACCCCAGGTACCAAAAGTATCTTCATAGCAATACCAGTAGTAATAGCCGGAGCAATAACTATTGCCTGTACCAATATTTGAATCAATACCAGTCCAGCCCAGTCCTCCGGATACAAATGGTTGAATAGGGCCATCAAGGAAGTGATAACGTAACTTAAACATAGTTGCGTAGGCATCCGCTTCACGGCGAAGCGTTTGTGGATCACCATTTTCATCGTTGAATTCCGCGGTGTAGCGAGGGCGGTTGCCGCTAAATTCCAGCCCGAGGCTAAGGTGCTGATCAAAGTTATAACCAAAACTGAAGCCAAACCCCATATCACTATCGAAACTTATTGAATCGTCGCTGAAGCCCCCAGCACCGGTATAGGTTTCAGAGGATTGGTTTCTGAGAAGAAATGTAGCTTCCCACGTACCTGTACGTTTTACCTTTTTTAATCCCGCTGCATTTGCAGGGACAGATATGACACTGATGCTCGCTATCAGCGCGAGCACCAGAATTTTTGTGCTCAAAACCGGTATTTTCAAATCCATTAATCTGAACCTCTATATTCAGTGTATTAGTTTTCAGTTGTGCGAATGACAACGGGAAAAATTATCACATATATTCGACCGATATGTAATCCAATTGTAATTTTGTGTATCCACCATTAGGCATTGTGCAATAGCTGTTTAATAGATTCCTCATCCAGTGTTTCACGCTCAAGTAATGCTTCCGCCAGTTTGTTGAGATCTGCTTTATATTTTTCGATAACTTCTTCGGTGATCGCTTCGCAGCGGCTGAGCAGGCCTGTCACTTCCCGGTCGATCTGGGTCAGGGTTTGTTCACTGAAATTTCTTGGCTCTGCCATCTCTCTGCCAAGAAAAGGATGATCCTCGGATTGGGGAAAACTGACCGGCCCCATTGCATCGCTCATTCCCCATTGAGCGACCATGCGGCGGGCCAGTTGTGTAGCCTGTTTGAGATCATCGGAAGCGCCTGAGCTGACCACACCAAAGATCTTTCGTTCGGCGCAACGGCCACCCAACAATATAGAGATTCGTTCCTCAAGATAATCCTGGGTGAAGTTGTGGCGGTCTTCGTCGGGCATCTGCTCCGTGACCCCCAGCGCCCTGCCCCGCGGAATAATCGAGACCTTTCGCAGTCGGTCGCTGTGCTCCATATGCAACGCAGTTAATGCATGACCGGCCTCATGGTAAGCCACCCGTTTTCGCTCCTCATCATTCAGCATGTCTTCACGTACTGAACCAAGAATTACTTTGTCCCGGGCATATTCAAAGTCTTCCGGTACCACCTGTTTCTTGTCATTGCTCGCAGCATGAAGCGCGGCTTCATTGACCAGGTTTTCCAGATCAGCACCGGAAAAACCAACGGTACGATTGGCGATATCCTTTAGACAACTTTTGTCCTTCAGTGGTACTTTGCGGGTATGTACTTCGAGAATTTTTTCTCGAGCAGCGCACTGGGGTAGTTCGAGGGTTAGCTTTCGATCGAATCGACCGGGACGCAGCAGGGCCGGGTCTAGTACGTCGGGACGGTTGGTGGCAGCCAGTACCACCACCGCTTCACCGGGTTCAAAGCCATCCATTTCGGCAAGGATCTGATTGAGTGTTTGCTCTCGTTCATCATTGCCGCCGCCCAGCCCTGTGCCACGAACCCGACCGACTGAATCAATCTCGTCGATAAAAATAATGGATGGGGAATCTTTACGAGCCTGCTCAAACATATCCCGCACCCGGGATGCGCCGACCCCTACAAACATCTCGATAAATTCTGAACCGCTGATGCTATAAAAAGGCACTCCGGCTTCTCCGGCGGTGGCTTTTGCCAGCAGGGTTTTGCCAGTGCCAGGGGAACCCATCATTAAAATACCCTTGGGGATTTTGGCCCCCAGATCCAGATATTTTTGCGGGTGCTTAAGATAATCAACAATTTCAAGAAGGTCGGCCTTGGCCTGCTCAAGCCCTGCAACATCATCATAGCTAACGCTAATGGTCTGGCCCTCATGACGCCGTGCTTTGGAGCGGGAAAAACCGAACATGCCGCCACCAGCGGCACCGCCGCCCAACCGTTTGGCCATTAAGCGGCTGCTGTACATAAACAGCCCGATGATTAGTATCCAGGGCAATATGCCGAGTAATCCGCGTACCAGTATTGGCAACTCACTGGATTTTGCATTGATTACCACCTGCTTATCATCCAGCAGTGGCATTAGATCAGCATCTTCAATGGATGGAATCACCACTTTATAACGGCTGGCTTTATCCCCGCTGCTCAGCCCACCAGTGATCGTCTCATTCTGGATAGTAATCTCTTTGATTTGACCCGCAACAACACGGTTTTTGAATTCAGAATAGCTAAGCAATTCCGGGCTGGATTGCTCAAAATATTGGATGCCGGTGTATATCAGCAGAAAAATCAGGGTGAAACGGATCGCCCTTTTAGTCGCTTCTCTTTGGCGGTTGTCTTCGCTGTCGGCCATTTGAATAAACTATCCTCAGATTGGGATGTAGATGGAATAGCACAGTGTACGCAACGAGTTTACGGGATCAACTATACCATCAACCTCTCAACACTAATTTTTGCAGTATATCTTTAAGCTGTTGCTGCTCCTCATCTGAAACCGTTGAAAGCAGTTCTTTATTTACTTCACCCACTATTGAAAATAACGACGGGCCAAGGCTGCGACCGTCTTTAGTTAGAAAAATACGATAGCTACGACGTGAACGCTCATCAGCACGACGTTCTACCAATCCCTTTTTCTCAAGTGCATCCAGGGTGCGTGTTGTCGCATAACCTGGCATTTTAATTTGTGCACCAAGCTCGGTTTGGGTCAGACCCTCTTTTTCCAGCAGAGTCATAAGTACTGCAAATCGATTCAAATCCATATCGATCTGTTTAAGCTCCTGCTTCATCTCCCTGTCGAGCTGAGCACATAAGGTTTTAAGCATCCAGCCTATGCTGTTTTCTCTGGTGTTTTGCGCAGGTGGTTTGCCGTTCTTTGCTTTATTCACAATATAAGTTATCTCAATACAGTTCTGCTGTTCGGTGTAGCTGAATTCTAGAGCAATGGCTGTTGTTTTCAATCACTGGTGATTGTGGTTGCTCGTCAACATCTACCCTGGGCTGATCATGTTCTCCCCGGTACAAGCCACCCTGCAGGTTAAGTAACAAGACGCCTTTCTGTGTTCTCCAGGAATACGGCATAACCAGCAGTGCTCAATAATAAATAGTTGTGCTTACATTGCAAGTGCAACTAATACACTTGCAAGTGATGCATTTGCAATGTACAGTCAATCGTACTCTGGAACAACCACCAATATTGATTTGAACTTATGGCTCGCGTCTTTTCATTACCTCTATTCATCCTTCTATGCTGTGCAAACCCGGCGATTAGCGCACAACAGCCAATCATTGTCGGCGTGGTTACCGATGGCCCGTCACTTCAAATTGAGCGCGCAATAAAACAGATCAATCAGGAAATACAGCAGCTGGTTGAGGGAGAATTCACTGTCCGGCTACCAAAGAGCAAACAACTCAACGGCGGATGGCAACGCGCAGGTATTGAATCATCACTCACTCGCCTATATGCAGATAAAGGGGTCGATATAGTGCTGGCCCTCGGGTTTGCTTCAGCAACTGTTGCAGCAACTCGAAAAAATCATCCCAAACCAACCCTTGCGGCAATGGTTATGGATGATCGTTTGATTGATGCGCCTCGCAAGGGTGATGTTTCAGGCAAACACAATCTCACCTATATCAGCATTCAGGCTGATCTGAACACTGAACTTGCAGAGTTCCGTAAGGTTACAGATTTCAAAAATGTAGCCCTGTTAAGTGATGCGCTAATGTCTGAGGTGATGCCATCGTTACATGAAAAGGGCGAGAAAATAGCGCGCAAATTTGATATCCAGTTGACCCCTGTCGCCCACCGGGGTGGTAACGATGATCTGTTATCACGCCTTCCAGCGGGTGTTGATGCGGTTCTGATTGGTGCACTTCCACGCATGAGCATCAGCCAACAAAAAGCGCTACTCAACGGGCTGACTGATCTCGGCCTGCCAACCTACAGCCTGATGGGCTCTCAACTGGTTGAACAGGGTGCTTTGGTAACAGCACTACCGGCACAAAACTGGCAGCGCCGTTCACGCCGTCTTGCCCTGAATCTTCAGGCTGTGCTGCTTGGTAACGATCTGGCGGATATGCGCGTATTTATCGAAGGCAAACGACGCCTGGTCATTAATATGGAAACCGCCCGGCGCTTAAAGATATCACCTCCGCTGGAGATTATGCTTGATGCGAAAGTACTCCATTATGAAACCCGGAGCACAGAGTTCCACTGGACGCTGGAGCAGGTTGTAGAACAGGTCGTTGCAGAAAACCTGGGAATACGCGCCTCTTTGCTGGGTGTGGACTCAGGTGCTGAACGGGTAGCAGAAGCGAGATCAAGGCTCCTGCCGCAGCTAAGCGTTGAACTCAATCAGCAGCTTAATAATAGTGATAGCCCTGCCGTCAGTTCCGGTGCGTTGGCAGAGGAACTTGGCGTCGCATCGATCAGACTCAGCCAGATTATTTACGATGAGCCTTCTAATGCGGGCCTGGCTACGGAAAAGGCTGAGCAGTTAGCGCGTATTGCCGACAATCAAACCACCGAACTGGATATTGTGCGAAATGCCACGGTGGCTTTTTTGACAGTGTTTCAGTCGCAGGCACAGCGGGATATTCGGTACCAGCGGGTGGAATTAACACGCACCAATCTGCAGTTGGCGCATGATCGAGTCAAAAGCGGTAGCGCCACCAACTCGGATCTGTATCGCTGGCAAAGTGAACTCGCACAGGCGAAGGCTGCCCTGCTCCGCGCAAATTCAAGTTACAAGCAATCCAGAGAATCTCTTAATCGGCTGCTTAACCGCCCTCTGAATGAGCCTTTCAGTCTACAGCCTGTCACGTTGGTGGATTCAATATTGACCCTGAACGATCCCGTTTTGACGGATCTGCTCGGTAATGATCTGTATTTCCAGCGTTTGAGTGAAGCGTTTATTCACTTTGGACTGAATAATTCCCCGCTAGTCGCCGCATCGTTGGCACGTATTACAGCGCAGGAACGCATTCTTGAAAGCGAGCGCAGTAGTTACTGGTCGCCAACGGTCAGCCTTAGCGGTGAACTTTCCCATGCCTATCAGGACAGCAGAACCAATGCCTTTTCAACAAAGGGCGAAGAGGACTGGCGAGTAGGTTTAAACCTGTCACTACCTCTTTTTGAAGGGGGTGGGCGGTCAAGCCGTGTACAGCGCGCACTGCTGACTCGCAACCAACTGCAGCTAGAGCTAGAGGATACACGCCGCTCCATAGAGCAGCATATCCGTTCTGATTTGCACATCGCCCAGGCTTCCCGATTTTCCATTGACCTGAATTCTACGGCCACCGAGGCAGCACAGAAAAACCTGGGTCTGATCTCAGATGCCTACAGTAAAGGCTCTTCCGGGATTATTAATCTTATCGATGCACAAAATTCCGCCATCACCGCTCAACTCAATGAAGCCAATGCCGCCTATCAGTACCTGGTGGACCTGGCGAATTTGCAATATTCCCTCGGCGGATTTGATTATTTTCTGGAGGGTGCGCAGCGGCGCTCAACCATCCAGATCATCAAAAATGCGGTAATTTCAGGAGATTGATCCATGTTGATTAGGTTTCATCCCAGTAAAACAAGCCGGCATTTGCTGCTGATGGCCCTGTTTTTTGCCCTCTCTGCCTGTGGTCAACAGGAACCCCCGGCCGAGGCTGAAGAAGTAGTTCGCCCTGTTAAATACATAACCGTAAAAGCAGAAAAAAAGGGCCGTACCCGGATATTTTCCGGCATCTCGAAAGCAGGCACGGAAGCCAGCCTGAGCTTCAAGGTGGCCGGCACCCTTCAAAAAGTGGCTGTGAAAGTAGGTGATCAACTCAACAAGGGTGACCTCATTGCCCGCCTGGATAGAACTTCATTTGAACTGGAAATGGAAAAAGCGAACGCCACACTGGCCCAGTCAGAAGCGGAGAGCCGTAATGCGAAATCCAACAATAAACGGGTAAGGCTACTTTATGAAAACAGTAATGCAACTCGTGAAACCCTTGATTCAGCACGTGCGGCAATGGAAACCAGCCAGGCCAGAGTGCGCTCAGCTCAAAAAAATCTACAGCTGACTCGGCTTCAACTCGCTTATACAGAACTAAAAGCGGGTGAACCCTGTCTGGTTTCTGATGTGCTTGTGGAGGTCGGTGAAAATATCCAGTCGGGGCAGAAAATTACTGCCGTAAATTGCGGTGACTTTAATGAAGTTTTGATCCCGGTACCCGAAAGCATGATCGGCAACATTAAGCAGAATATGCCTGCCAGTATACGCTTTAACGCCATTCCCAATGTCGAGTTCAGCGGCACTGTGAGTGAAGTAGGGGTTACCTCGTCCACTGGCGCAACCTATCTGGTAACCCTGTTGATCAATGATCAGCACCCCAATTTGCGCTCAGGGCTGACAGCAGAAATCACCTTTGAACTGGCAAGCCCGGCGACCGGGTCAATACGCATTGTGATACCGCCGGTCGCAGTGGGACAGGATTCCGAAGGGCGTTTTGTTTTCATCCTGGAATCCTCCGACTCTCCGCAGCAAGCAATTGTACGTCGTCGTACGGTTACGATTGGAGAACTAACATCCAGGGGTCTGGAGATTGTCAGTGGCATTAAACCTGGTGATAGATTGGTCATCGCTGGCGTATCGGTAATTCATGATGGACTCGCTGTTCGAGCGGAGTAACTATTGATGAACTTCACTCAGTTTGCGATTCGCTACAATCGCCTCTCCTACGTATTGCTACTGGTTTTGGTGGGTTTTGGGATAAATGCCTATTTTAATCTTCCCAAAGCGCAGGACCCCGGATTTACGATTCGAACCGTTGTCATTTCAACCTATCTGCCTGGCGCCAGCCCGGAACGGATGGAACAACTGGTCACAGATAAAATCGAGCAGGTTATTCAGCAGATGCCTGAACTGGATAATGTTTCCAGTGATTCCCAGTACGGCATCTCTGTGGTTTACGCCAACTTCAAACAAAGCTATAAAAATATGCGGCCAATTTTCGATGATCTGCGCCGCAAAATAGAGAAAATGCAGAGCAGCCTGCCGGTTGGTGTTGTGGGCCCAGTAGTGAATGACGAATATGGCGATGTGTTCGGAATTATTTACACGCTGACAGGGGAAGGTTTCAACTATAAGGAATTAAAAACCATTGCTGATGAGGTTCGTGACGATCTATTGCTACTGGATCAGGTTGCAAAAGTTGAAATTCACGGTGCTCAGCAAGAGGTGGTTTATGTTGAATACAGTAATGCACAGTTGCGAGGCCTGGGTCTTTCACCGGCACAACTACATGCCGCGTTACAGGCGGTCAACATTATCAGCTCCGGCGGTAATGTTTTAATTGGTCGCGAACGTATAACACTGGAACCAACCGGCAACTTTGAATCCCTGCAAGATATCCGTCGCGCCATTATTAAAATCCCCAATACCACCGAAGTGGTCTACCTGGAAGATATCGCCCGTATCCATCGAGGTTACAAAGATCCCCGCGGCAACTCGGTACATTTTAATGGCAAGCCGGCCCTGGCCATTACGGTTTCCATGAAACAAGGCGGCAATATCCTGCAACTCGGGGAAACACTTAACGCAGTCATCCCGAATATTCAGGCACGCTACCCCTACGGTATCGAGTTTGAAACGATTGCGTTTCAGCCGAAGCTAGTGGATGAAAATATTGATGCGTTCGTACTGAGTTTGCTTCAGGCAGTTTTTATCGTTTCACTGGTCATCATTGCATTTCTGGGGTTGCGCACCGGATTAGTGGTCGCGGTACTCGTGCCTGGGGTGATGGCCATCACCTTTCTTGCGATGCAATGGTTCGGCGTGGGTATCAACAAAATGTCCCTTGCTGCGCTGATTATTGCGCTGGGGTTGCTGGTGGATAACGGTATTGTGATCGCCGAAGGTATTCTATTACGCCTTGAGCGCGGAGAAGAAAAATTTGCAGCTGCGATCGCTACTGGCAAAGAGATGGCGATCCCATTATTAACATCATCATTGACCACCGCTGCGGCCTTTTTACCGATCCTGTTGGCCAAATCTGCAGTGGGAGAATTTACCGGTGATATCGCACGGGTGGTGAGTATGGCGTTAATTATCTCCTGGGTAATGGCGATGACCATCATCCCGCTGCTGGCGGCTCATTTTATAAAGGTCAGACAAAAAAAGGAGAATCAGGAAAATGAATATACAGGTGTGGCTTATCGTTTTTACCGTTTTATTCTAAATTTTTCTTTGAAGTTTAGAACGGTTTTTCTCGGCATTATTGTCATTCTATTTGTATTAGGCATCAAAGGTCTGGGACTGGTGCCAAAAGTATTTATCCCCTCTGCGACTGATCCCATCGTAAATGCAAAATTTGATATGCCAATCGGCACCTCTATAGAAACCACTGAAAAAATCGCCTATGAAATAGAAACTTTTCTGTTGGAAAACTGGGCCGTCAGTGAACAGGAACAGGCAGCGGGTAAAGAAGGCGTGGTTAACTGGATGGTGTTTATTGGCTCAAGTGCGCCCCGTTTTATTCTCGGTTATAACCCAGGAACTCCCAGCCCTCGTCATATTGCCATGATCGCTTATACCACTGACTATCGAATAATTCCCCAGCTTTCTGAATCTGTGCAGACATTTGTCAGGGAAAATTACCCAGATCTACAGGCGCAGCTGAAGAAGCTGGAGAACGGCCCGCCGGTTGATTATCCGGTTGCAATTCGCTTGCTGGGCAAAGATAAAGAAACCCTTTATCGTTTGGCGGCAGAACTCAAAAGTCATCTTTACACCCTGCCAGAGGTTGCCGCAGTAAATGACAACTGGGGGCCGCAGGTGAAAAAATTGCTGGTCAACGTGAATCAGGAGCGGGCCCATCGCGCTGGCGTAAGCAGTGCTGATGTTGCACTTTCTCTCGAAGCCAGTCTTTCCGGAACCAACCTTACTCAATACCGTGAAAGCGGCGACCTGATACCCGTAACCTTGCGTTCTGTCGCGGCTGATCGCCAGGACGTTGGCAAGCTGGAAGCGATCTCCGTGTACTCCTCCGGCAGTGGGTTTCAAGTGCCGTTGAAGCAGGTCGCCGATGTGGAGATGGTCTGGCAACCAGGCCTGATCAAACGTCGTGATCGCCTGCGTGCCATGACCATTAACGTACAACTAAAACCTAGCATAACGGCGACAGAACTCAATATGAATTTAATTCCCTGGTTAAATGAACAGGTTCAAAGCTGGCCCAAGGGCTACGGTTTCCAACAAGGCGGCGAAGCAGAAGCATCGGGTGAGGCACAGGCTTCTATCATGGCAGTATTGCCCGCTGCAGTACTGATTATTGTGTTGCTGCTAGTGGGGCAATTTAACTCAATACGCAAGCCCTCTATCATTTTACTCACCATTCCGCTGGGGTTGGTGGGTGTCAGCGTCGGGCTGATTCTGGCAAAAACGACTTTTGGTTTTTTTACGGTTCTTGGCATTATTTCGCTGGCCGGTATCATTATTAACAATGCCATTGTGCTGCTGGATCGCATCAAGATAGAGCAGGAAGAAAACAGTCTAAATATTCAAACAGCCATCTATGAAGCCTGCCAACAACGGCTGCGGCCCATCCTGTTAACAACCGCTACAACCGTAGGTGGCATGTTGCCCTTGTGGTTGTCCCATGACGCGATGTTCGAAACCATGTCAGTGGCGATAATTTTCGGGCTGCTATTTGCAACGGTATTAACGCTGGTTTTTGTACCCGTTATGTATTCGCTGCTGTTTAGAATTTCATTTAAAAACTGGAATTATCTGGAGCAAATAAGCCGATAAATTAGTTCGTAAAACTCAACAAAATAACTGAAAAAACATAATTGGAGAAAATTATGTCAATAAAAAAGACGTTGGATTTTGTGCAGGAAATTGGAACCATCATGTATGTGGGCGGCATACTTTCCCATATTGTAATAGGAATTATCTTTGAGCATGCTGATATCACCGCTATTTACAATGTGTATCTCTACAAGGAAACCAGTGCCTATATTCTGATTTTGCCGGGATTAGCACTGAAACTAATTTCAGATTTTATTCTGTATTTTCAGTATGAAATAAAACCCAACTGGTTAAAGGTGAAAATGCTGATGATGGCGTTTCTTACCGCCAATGCATTTATTTTCCTGGTTCCGATGATGCCTGAACTGGCTGAGTTGGCAAAACAATCCATACCCAATGGTGAGGCCAGTCAGGAATTCCTCGATAGAACACATACAGAGATGTTGATTGGGCAATCAAACGTTATTCCACTGATCCTTGAACTGGTGCTGGGTTCATTCCGACCAAAACTTGGAAAAGAACGCAAACAACTTTCTTGATTTTTTTACAAAAACGTATAGGAAAACAAAGATGAAAAATTTAAATTTATTGATTGTAGTAACGATGGCTGTATCTGCAAGTCTGGTATCAGGATGCTCAGGAAAACAAAGACACGGTGACGTATCCAACATGATGTTTAATCGATACGATACAAATCAGGATGGTTATGTTGATAAAACCGAATACCAGGAAGTCGCAACAGCACGATTTGAAAAGGCCGATAAAAATGACGATGGGCAGGTCACTCTTGAGGAAAGTCAGGAAGGTCGATTAGCCAACTTTGCCCCATCCATAGCCAATGCGTGGTTTGAAGAAAATGACCTAAATGGTGACGGGATTGTTGAACGTGACGAAATGATCAAAAAGACAGAAGAAAATTTTCTTGAAGCTGATACCAATAAGGACGAGAAACTTACAAAACAGGAACTAGAGGCAGATCGTAAAAACAAACGATTTGATTCAATAGATGCCAATGGCGATGACCAGCTAAGCAGAGAGGAATACCACGATTCAAAGTCACCTTTTTGAGGGCTTTTATCTACTAAATCAATCGCACCGCAGGCTGAGAGTCTGTAAGGTTTAGGCCTTGCCTAACATCTCTTCGGCGTGTGCCAGGGCCTGTTTGGACTCGGCATTACCACCTAACATTCTGGCAATTTCGGTGGTTTTTTCATTGCCGGTAAGTTCTGTGAGATCCACTCGGGTTTGACCCTTCACCACCTGTTTGAGCACCTTGAAATGCTGATCGCCCCTTGCGGCCACCTGGGCCAGGTGAGTGATGCAAAGAATCTGGTTTTTCTCGCCCAGCTCATGCAATCGTTCAGCGACTATATCTGCGGTGTCGCCGCCGATACCGGAATCTACTTCATCGAATATGCGAGTGGATATGGCGGAATGATCCGCGGTGATTACCTGGATCGCCAGACTGATACGGGAAAGCTCACCACCGGATGCCACACGGCCAAGGGCTTTGTGGCTTTGACCAGGGTTAGTGCTAACTTCAAACACCGCTTTTTCATTGCCCCGTTGTGATGGAGCTTTTGAGTCGAGGCCTTCGAGCTGAACCCGGAAATCACCCCCGGCCATACCGAGGCCCTGCATCCGTTCTGTCACCTGTTTGGAGATTTTCTTGACTGCCTTTTTGCGGGAGGCAGTGAGTTTTGTTGCGGCGCTTTGATACTGTTGTTCTATGGTCGTCAGCTCTGCGTTGAGTTGTTGCAGGCGTTCATCGCCGGATTCAAGCTGCTGGCGCTCCTCCTGCAAATCGTTCAATAGCCGTGGAAGCTCTGCTGGTTTGATCCTGTGCTTGCGGGACATCTCAAAAAGCTGCTGCATTTTCTGTTCGATCTCGCCCATTCTGCTGGAATCGAGATCAAGTTTTTCAAGGTAGTGTTGTAGATCGCTGGCGGCTTCTTCGACCTGTATTTGAGCGCTACTGAGTAGTTCTATGGTGGCAGCAAGGGCCGGATCGGGAATATCGCCGAGCTGTTGAATCGCTTTAGCCAATGATGCGGCGGCGGAGTCATCGCCGTCACTACAGAGCTGAAAAGCCTGATGACCTGATTCGAGGGTTTCGCTAGCACGGGCGAGTCGTTTTTGTTCCAAATCGAGCTCAATAATTTCCTGCTCTGACATATCCAGCGATTGCAGTTCAGCCAGCTGGAAGTCGAGAAAGTCTCGTCGTGCTTCCGCCTCGGCTACCTTGCTCTGCAGGGTTTGAACGGTTTCTGACAGGATCTTCCAGTTTTCCGCGCTGCTTTTGACCTGCCCGAGCAGTTCGGTGTGACCGGCAAACTGATCCAGTAGCTGAAGCTGAACCTCTGCCCGTAACAGGGATTGATGCTCATGCTGACCATGAATATCCACCAGCATTTCGCCAAGCTCGCGTAGATCCGCCATCGGTGATGGCTGGCCATTGATATAAGCACGGGAGCGCCCTTCCTGGGTCAGTATTCGGCGAATGATGCACTGGGCACTGTCATCTAAACCATCATCTAAACTGTCATTTAAGTCGCGCTGCTTGAGCCAGCTCTGGGCGTCTGCATTGCTCTGCAAATCAAAGGTGGCAGTAAGCTCGGCGCGCTCGGTTCCTTCTAACACCACGCCCCTGTCAGCGCGGTCACCCAATACAAGATTAAGTGCGCTGACCAATACGGATTTACCCGCGCCGGTTTCCCCGGTAATGACACTCATACCGGACTGAAGATTCAGAACGAGTTCTTCAACGATTTTAAAATTGGAAATTTTTAGTTGGCTGAGCATAGGCGGCCATCATAGTATGTGGTCAACCACTTTAAAACCCGAGCCATCACCCCAATTGTAAATACAGCCGAACTGATAAACTTCTGATCTCAATAGATTCCAACGACCGCCCCAATGAGCATTAACCCCCGCGCCCAACAGCTGCTGAAAGTTTTAATCGAACGTTATATTGTCGATGGGCAGCCCGTGGGTTCCCAAACACTGGCGGATGTTGCTGATCTTTCAGTCAGCTCCGCGACGATCCGGAATATTCTCAGCGAGCTTGAGGGCCAGGGTTATATCCAGTCACCCCATACGTCCGCTGGGCGACTTCCCACTGAGCGCGGCTATCGTTTTTTTGTTGATAGTTTGTTGACGATCCAGCCCCTGGCTGAACAAGAGATCTTCAATATCCGGCAGAATTTTGATCCG
The DNA here is from genome assembly GCA_019090315.1 of Pseudomonadales bacterium. Taxonomy (GTDB): domain Bacteria; phylum Pseudomonadota; class Gammaproteobacteria; order Pseudomonadales; family JAHRWD01; genus JAHRWD01. Next base: position 10,771 of record JAHRWD010000121.1, on the reverse strand, counting down.
GACAAGCCAACCCAGATGCTGGTGGAAGCTGCATCCGAGATGCTATCCCGGGTTACGCAACTGGCGGCAATCGTGACGCTGCCAACCATAAGCCAGGCGCTGCTGCGGCAGGTTGAGTTTTTGCCCCTGTCCGATACCCGGGTTTTGGTGATTCTGGTGTTCAACGAAAAAGAGGTGGAGAATCGCATTATCCATGCGGATAGAACCTACAGCGCGTCGGAGTTACAGGAAGCTGCTAACTATATTAACCGGAATTATCTTGGCAAAGGGCTGGATGCAATACGGGCTGATCTATTCAACAGTGTTACAAAAGAGCAGCAGGTATTCGACCTGAAATTACGCACCGTGCAGGATCTAGCGGGCAAAGCATTTGAGGCAGGCAAACAATCCGCCGAACTGCTACTTTCCGGTTATACCCATCTGCTCAATACCGATGAATCGGAAAGTATCGAGCAGGCCAAAGCGCTACTGGAAACTCTTCAGCATAAGAAAGATATGCTTCATCTGCTTGAAGGTTGTATCGGCGCTGAGGGCGTGCAGCTATTTATTGGTCAGGAATCCGGTCACCAGATGTTTGGGGGTTGCTCGATCATCACCGCACCCTATGAGCTCGATACCGATACCGTCGGTGTGTTGGGTATTATTGGCCCCACTCGCATGGCTTATGAAAAAGTGATCCCGGTGGTTGATATTACTGCAAAAATACTCGGCGCTACCTTGAATTCCCACGACTGAACCCCATATTCGCTCGCATGTTTGTTGGTTCCTGGTATCTCATAAAGCCGGAACCTGTTTATTCACGGAGAGCGGTATGCCAGAAAATAACAACGAAGAAAACCCACAACAAGATCCATCCGACCAGTCTGCTGAGTCTCAAACCGAAGAGACCGCTGGCACGGAACCACAGGCCGAAGCGAGCAGTGAAGGGCTGGATTCAGTCGAAATCATGCAGGCCCGCATCGAAAAACTGGAGCAGGAGCTGACCGAAGCAAAGGACCAGACCCTGCGCACCCAGGCGGAGATGCAGAATATTCGTCGCCGTTCCCAGGCTGATGTAGAAAAGGCCCACAAATTCGCGCTGGAAAAATTCAGCGGCGAACTGCTACCGGTGATCGATAACCTTGAGCGCGCGCTCGACACCATCACCCCGGATGAAGAATCCACCAAAACCATTGAAGAGGGCATCAGCCTGACCCTCAAAAGTTTTCTGGATGTGATCGGCAAATTCGATATGACGGTGATTGATCCAGCCGGCGAACCCTTTGATCCACAACTGCATCAGGCGATGTCGATGATCGAAAATAAAGAGGTCGAGCCAAACACCGTACTGCATGTTGTGCAGAAGGGATATTCATTGAACGGACGAGTTATACGCGCCGCGATGGTGATGGTTTCTAAAAGTTAACGGTTGTTCGCAACCACCCCCCTTGAATAACAAACAAGCGCAACCATATTAGTTACAACGAAAACTAACCGGCTAAAAGTCAGCGTTTTCAAACTCATTTAATAGAAAGAACTGGAGAACCCCGATGGGAAAAATTATTGGTATAGATTTAGGCACCACCAACTCCTGCGTGGCAGTCATGGAAGGCACAACCTGTAAGGTTATTGAAAATGTCGAGGGTGATCGCACTACTCCTTCAATCGTCGCTTACACAGAAGACGAAGAAGTATTGGTCGGCCAACCTGCCAAACGTCAGGGTGTGACCAACCCCACCAATACCCTGTTCGCAATCAAACGATTGATCGGCCGAAAATTCGACGACAAAATCGTTCAAAAAGACGCCAAAATGGTGCCCTACACCATCTCCAAAGCGGACAATGGCGATGCCTGGGTTGATATTCGCGGCGAGAAAATGGCTCCACCGCAGATCTCCTCACATATTCTGAAGAAAATGAAGAAAACCGCCGAAGATTATCTTGGCGAAGAAGTCACCGAAGCGGTTGTTACCGTACCGGCTTACTTCAATGATTCCCAGCGCCAGGCGACTAAAGACGCCGGCCGTATTGCCGGACTCGACGTAAAACGAATCATCAACGAACCCACTGCCGCGGCCCTGGCCTACGGCATGGACAAAAACCGTGGCGATGTAACCATCGCGGTATTTGACCTCGGTGGCGGTACCTTCGATATCTCGGTCATTGAAATTGCCGAAGTAGAAGGCGAGCACTCCTTTGAAGTACTGGCAACCAACGGTGATACATTCCTGGGTGGTGAAGATTTCGACCTGCGTTTGATCGAATACCTCGCAGAAGAGTTCAAGAAAGAGAGCGGCATTGATCTACACACCGATCCGCTTGCACTGCAGCGTCTTAAAGAAGCCGCAGAGAAAGCTAAAATTGAGCTTTCAACTGCACAGCAAACCGAGATCAACCTGCCCTACATCACTGCAGATGCATCCGGTCCCAAACACCTTGTGATCAAAGTAACCCGCGCAAAACTGGAAGCGCTGGTAGATGAACTGGTTGAGCGTACACTTAAGCCACTGAAAACCGCCTTGGCTGATGCGGATCTTAATCCGTCGGAAATCGACGAAGTGATTCTTGTTGGTGGCCAGACCCGTATGCCACTGGTTCAGGAAAAAGTTAAAGCGTTCTTCAACAAAGAACCTCGTAAGGATGTAAACCCCGATGAAGCGGTAGCGATGGGCGCTGCGATTCAGGCTGCGGTACTTTCCGGTGACGTAACCGATGTATTGCTGCTGGACGTAACACCACTGACCCTGGGCATTGAAACCATGGGAGGCGTGACCACTCCACTGATCGAGAAGAACTCTACGATTCCGACTAACAAATCACAGACCTTCTCAACCGCTGATGATAACCAGTCTGCGGTAACCATCCACGTGGTTCAGGGTGAGCGTAAACAGGCTAACCAGAATAAATCATTGGGTCGTTTTGACCTTGCGGATATCCCACCTGCACCACGGGGTATGCCTCAGATCGAAGTCTCCTTTGATCTGGATGCCAACGGAATTCTGAAGGTATCGGCCCAGGATAAAGCCACTGGCAAAGAGCAGAGCATTGAGATTAAAGCCTCCGGCGGACTGTCCGACGAAGATATCGAAAACATGATTCGTGATGCTGAAAGCCATGCGGAAGAAGATGCACGTTTTGAAGAGATGGTAGGCGTTCGTAATGCTGCGGATGGCATGGTTCACGCAACCCGCAAAACCCTTGAAGAAGCGGGCGACGATGCAACCGAAGAGGAAAAAACATCTATCGAAGCAGCCATTGCCGAACTTGAAGAGGCCCTGAAGGGTGACGACAAGGAAGCGATGGAAGAAAAAACCACAGCGCTGACCGAAGCCGCATCTGGCCTGGCACAACGTATGGCCGCAGCTCAAGCGGACATGGGTGATGTTGAATCCGCAGCCGAAGCAGCTGGCGGTTCGGATGATGATATTGATGCCGTAGATGCTGAGTTTGAAGAGGTCAAAGACGACGACAAGTAGTAGAAATCCCTTAGAGCTTAGCTCTGATCAATGCAGCCCTTAAAGGGCTGCGAACTTATAGGCCGGTACCGCATTTTGTGCGCTACCGGCGTATTTTTTTAAGCTGATTAAGTACTCAAAATGTCCAAAAAAGATTACTACGAAGTTCTTGGCGTGCCCCGCGATGCGGATGAAAAGGCGATTAAAAAGGCCTACCGCAAGCTGGCGATGAAATATCACCCGGATCGCAACTCCGATGATCCAAACGCCGAAGAACGCTTCAAGGAAGCTAACGAAGCCAACGAAGTGCTTTCTGACTCAGAGAAACGCGCCAACTACGATCAGTTCGGCCACGCAGCCTTTGAAAATGGCGGTGGTGGCGGCGGTCAAGCCGGCGGTTTCAGTGACATTTTTGGCGATGTATTCGGCGATATTTTTGGCGGCGGTGGTGGCGGCGGTCGAGGCAGAGGTCGTAGCAGGGCCCAGCAAGGTGCAGACCTTCGCTACAACCTTGATCTGTCGTTAGAGGACGCAGTACGCGGCACCTCGGTTAAGATCAAAATACCCACCATGACCAGGTGCGACCCCTGCGATGGCAGTGGTGCCAAAAAAGGTACCAGCCCCACAACCTGTACCACCTGTAATGGCATGGGTCAGGTGCGTATGCAGCAGGGACCATTCTCGGTTCAGCAAACCTGCCCGCGCTGCCGTGGCACCGGAAAAATGATCAAAGACCCCTGCAAATCCTGCAGTGGTGAAGGACTTATACAGGAAAGTAAAACCCTGTCTGTGAAGGTACCTGCGGGCGTTGATAACGGTGACCGTATTCGACTGGCCGGTGAAGGTGAGGCCGGCACACTGGGTGGCCCGAACGGAGATCTGTATGTTCAGATTTCAGTTAAGGATCACGCTATTTTTGAGCGTGATGGCCGCAATCTGTACTGCGACGTACCGATCAGTTTTGTAGATGCTGCACTGGGGGGCGAGCTAGAAGTACCGACCCTTGATGGCCGGGTAAACCTCAAGATCCCTTCTGAAACCCAAACCGGTAAACTATTCAGGGTTCGTGGAAAAGGCGTAGCCTCGGTACGTGGCGGTGGCCCTGGCGATCTACTGTGCCGTGTAATTGTGGAAACACCGGTGAAATTGCACAAAAAGCAGAAAGCGCTGCTTGAAGAGTTCCAGAAATCACTGGATCATGACAAACACACTCCACAAAAAACATCCTGGTTTGATGGCGTAAAAACCTTTTTTGAGGATATGTAGAAGCGGCTCCAACCGCCGCCGCCTCACATCCCTAACCCAACCACAGGAATACCGATGAAAATTGCAGTTGCGGGATGCTCCGGCCGAATGGGTCGGACACTGGTCGAAGCAATAAACCAGGCCTCCGGTGTTGAACTGGGAGCCGCAACCGTGCGCGCTGGTTCCAACCTGCTGTCTGTAGATGTGGGTGAGCTGGTTGGCGTGGGAACACTTGGCGTAACAACCGTCGACGATCTTGCCAAAGCAACAGCCGATTTCGATCTTTTAATTGATTTTACCAATCCGGAAACCAGTGAATACAACCTTGAGGTTTGTCGAGCTGCGGGTAAAAAAATTGTAATAGGAACCACCGGTTTTAGTGAAAATCAGAAACAAAAAATCACCGATGCCAGCCAGGATATTGCAGTGGTATTTGCCCCCAATATGGCGATCGGAGTAAACCTTAGCTTTAAACTGATTGAGCTTGCTGCGCAGATTATCGGAGAAGATGCGGATATCGAAATCATCGAAGCCCATCACCGCAACAAAGTAGACGCGCCATCCGGCACCGCTATCAAAATGGGTGAAATCGTCGCTGAACAACTCGGTCGAACTCTGGAAGAGTGCGCGGTATACGGCAGAGAAGGTGTGACCGGTGCGCGGGACCGAAAAACCATCGGTTTTGAAACCATCCGTGCCGGCGATATTGTTGGCGATCATACGGTACTGTTTGCCGCTGCCGGTGAGCGAATCGAAATCACCCACAAATCCAGCAACCGTTCTATTTATGGAACCGGTTCCGTACGTGCGGCAAAATGGCTAGCGGATAAGCAGAACGGTTTATTTGATATGCAGGATGTTCTAGGTTTGAAATAGCGGGCCTGAAATAACTCGGCTAAAAATTTCAACGGGCCTGGATAAATTGGCTACCCGATATCCTGGTCCAACGACCGTGGTCCAAGAAAAAACCAGGCAACAAAACCTAGCAACGGCAGCATAATGATTGCGAGTATCCAGCCCACTTTCGCAGCGTTAGAAGTTTGACTGGATAACAGACTGACAATGGCCCAGATATCCAGGGCCAGCAGGATGAATCCAAAAATACCGCCGATCTCAATACTCATCTTTATACTCTTTGTTGGATAAAACCGTTAGCGGACTTCGCAGCCACCAACGGCTCCCCAGTTTTTATTCTCTGTGTTTGGCCGCTATCGCCGCTGGCGGCAACTCACCCACTGGAGGCCAGGTATCCATGCTCTCTTCGGGTGGTACTTCCAGACTCAGCAACAGTTGCGAGAACATTCTCCAGTTACAGATTGCGATCACCAGTTCAAGTTTTTCCTCATGGGTGGTCACAAAGGTTTCCAGTTGTTTCCAGGTGGTTGCGGTTATCGCACCACGTTCGACCATTTCGTCGGTCGCTTTCAAAATAGTTTTATCGTTGTCACTGAGAACGGTTGAGTTCTGCCAGTCACGAACCGCAAGAATCTCTTCGGGGGTCATCTCCATTCGGATTGCGAGATACCAGTGAGCAGTCCACTCATATTCAGAACCACTGGTCCAGCCTAGTCGCATAATGATCAACTCACGCTGACGGGGGTCAAATTTGTTGCCATCAAATAGCAACATCGATAATAGGCTACCGACCTTTCCAGCCAGCACCGGGTGCTGGAGCATCATTCTGAATACATTCAAATCGGCGAAATTTTCAGCCATACCTACTTCGGCGGCGCGTTTTCGTGCTTCTTCCTGAGAGAGTAACGGGACTCGTGGTGCTGGATAAGATGAACTCATTTTTTACCTTCCTTTAATTATTGGTGCCAAAACAGGGCGATTATTTTTTGAGGTTTTTAAACGACTGACGCGTATTTAGCGCTCGCTACACGCTATTACAGCCGTGATTCGGTTGCAAGCCCGACACGCCAAATCAACAGGTTAAAAAGCATCAATTTGCATTCGCGTATTGGTTCTGGTTCCATGAAGCGCTGAGCTTAAAAATCGAAACACCCAAAATAATATTTAATAAATCAGGGAGTAGATTATGGCCTTACCAAAAACCAGTTTTGCAATGGTCCAGACAGATGTAAAAACGTTGGTTCCCAGGGACCTTCCGATACCGGAAATCACTGCGGATTCAGCCATTATCCGGATTGAAGCCTGCGGCATATGTGGCAGCGATTACGAACAGTATCGGGGTGACTTGAGCATGCCGATGAACGTAATTCCGGGGCACGAGCCCCTCGGTATTATTGAAGCAATTGGCGACAACGCTGCCAAACGTTGGGGTGTTGATGTCGGCGACCGAGTAGCAGTTGAGACCATGATCTCCTGCCGGTTTTGCCCCTGCTGCCTGGGTGGTAGTTATCACCTGTGCGATAGCCGTCGAATTTACTCCTACATTCCGGTGACCGATGAGCCGGGGTTATGGGGAGCCTATTCACAATATATGTACCTCGATCCTAACTCCGTTGTACATAAAATGGATGCGAGCATCGCGCCTGAAACAGCGGTGATTTTTAACCCTCTCGGTGCTGGTTTTCGCTGGGCAGTCGAAATTCCCGAAACCAAAATCGGTGATACCGTGGTAATTATGGGGCCAGGCCAACGTGGCTTAGCCAGTGTTATCGCCTGCCGTGAAGCGGGTGCCGGTACGATTATCGTAACCGGGCTTGAAGCGGATAAGGACAAGATGGCGATTGCCAAGTTATTCGGTGCTGATCACTGCATCGATGTCGAAAATGAAAATGTTGTAGAGCGGGTGGCAGAGATCACCAATGGCAGGGGCGCAGATGTGATTGTTGATGTGACCGCTTATGCCACCAAGCCTATTGCCGATGCGCTGCATATGGCGGCAATGGGTGGCAGGGTTGTGCTAGCCGGTGTCAAAGGCCGTAAGGCGGTGCCAGACTTTATCTCTGATATGGTCGTTGGCAAGGAGATCCAGATAAAAGGCGCGATTGGCGTCACCTATACTGGCTATCAAAGCGCCATCAAGCTGATTGAATCGGGCAAAGTACCGATTGAAAAAATGCATACCCACAACTTTAAACTCGAAGAAGCAGAGCTGGCCATCAGGACTTTAGCGAGGGAGATTCCAGACCAGGAATCGATTCACTCCTGTTTGATTCCTGAGTTTTAAGTTTAATGATATTAAAGTTTCACCGTCCTGTTTAGCTTCACCACCTGCGATTAAACGGGGTGGTGAAACTTTTTCAATTTAGATCGTCAGGAATCGAGGAGAACCACACTATCGATTCCATCTCATCAAACAGTTCAAATCGGCCAATTAGCGTTTGGGTAGTGACGGTTATCGCGTTTATCTTCGGCCTGCTCACCATCAAGTCCGGCGGATCTGTTCTATTTATTGATGGCCCTGATCGGGTCGCTGCGGGCAACTACACCCCCTTTGTGCTCTGGTTTAATTTTGTTGCTGGCTTTTTTTATCTATTGGCAGCGCTGGGGTTATTTCTACAGAAAATATGGAGCGTTTGGCTTTCCATTGCTATTGTCGTCACAACTCTGGTTGTGTTTGCTGTTTTCGCATTGCACATAAACAATGGCGGTATCTATGAAAGCCGTACCCTGTATGCGATGACACTGCGGTCATCGGTCTGGGCCGCTATTGCATTGTTCGCTTACCGGAAGTTTATTCACAACCGCCAGTAGAAACCCACTCCGCACAGCCTAATCTGACTCAGCCTTTTCCTGACGCGACAAAAGTTGCCCCGCAGCTATCGCTAACAAACAGTAGGCCGCAAAAAAGTAAAATCCCCGGCCCAGTTCAGCGCTCATCTGTACGGTATTGATCGCATTTTCATTGGCGTTAACCGCAAGAAATGCAACCAGCACTGCCATTACAAATACGTCGGACATTGACCACTTTCCCAATATGCTACTGAAATTCAGCAACTGCTGTTTGTACTCTGGCCGGGGCAAAACAACCGATAATATTGTCAGCGCAATTTTAATCAGTGGAATCACTACCCCAAATAAGCCGATGAGTATGCCAACGAATTCATGCCCATGGTCAATCAGCTCAGCCATGGTGCCCAGCAAGCTACGGGTAGAACTAAATACCCTTACATTACCCTCTACCTGCAATTCGGCAATCACCACCTGCAGCATATTTTGAATAAAATTTCCGCTCTGCTCTGGCGGTGCAATTACCTCCGCCGCAAGCTCAACCATCTGCTGTTTTTCAACCGTTGCTTCGATGGTGATCAGGGGTTCAGTTAAACCCGGTACCAAACAAAGGATAGAGAGAAGGAACAGCAATACAGGTAGATATTTAGTCATCAGGTTACCAGATAAAAATAGCGTAAAAAACAGATTGGAACTGGCGATTCTACCATTCCTGTACCGGTGACCCGAATAGCCCAACCAATCACCTCAGACCAAAAACCAGTTCCCCGATACGAATCCAGCATACGGTGGCAAAACCCGACAGATAATCTAGCCTTTTGATAGAAGGTTCATGGCTACGGCACGGCGTCACTGAAAAAACTGGAACCAACAGGATGGTAACAACTCAGGGCGATTCACCCATGACCGAGGGGCAAAAAAACAACCATCAAAAAAGTACCGAAGCCAGGCCACACTGGTTTCGTTTAGCTGCCCTGAAACGTCTGTTTAAGGCAGGCCTGACCCGAACTCTTCTGCTTTGGTTCCTGTTGTTATCACTGCTTCCCATCATCGTGGTGAGCACCATCGCATATGTACAAAGCGAACAGGCGCTACGAACAGATTTTAATAACGTGCTGACCCAGCATACAGATCTACAGGCTCGTTTTATCAGCAACTGGTTCAGATGCCGTTTCCAAGATTTCCATGCGCAAGCAGAATTGGTATTTGAATATATTCAGCCCGGATGGATAACAAGTGCTCGGTGTTCATCATACCTTGACCCTGGTTAATATCCGTTCGGGCCTGATTACTGAAATCGATGAAGCACAAGCCTTTGCACCTGCCCGCAATCTCACTCAGCTCATCGTAGCCCTACTTGTACACCGTTACTGGCCCAACCTCTGGCGACCCCACTTCTCCGTCTGGCAACTGTCACACAATCAATAGCGAAGGGTGAGCTTGACCAGCGGGTGGAACCAGGTCTCGAAAATGAAAAATTGGTCATCTGGTAGTGTTAATCGATATCGCCAATAGCGTTCTACCTGGAATCCAGGTGCAACTTCCTATGGCGGATCAGCGCAAGGATTTTCTATCCGAGGTCATTAGCCTCTCGGAAAGCCAGATCAAACTTAGCAACACCAAACTTCACAAACACAACACAGCTATTCAAGATACCATGCGATCAATGGCCAACAATTTAGAGAACATGTTATTCGGACTGGGGCTGGACGAAGATCAGAAAAAAGTTGATGACACTTGCAGATAGCGCTTCGCAACAGCTGGAGGTGGCGAGTGAATCCGTCGGTGAACTAGACTCGGAGTTAGGCGCTATAACGGATGCAGAGCCAGGGCGATGCTCCGGCGATCTGGTGAGTATAAGCAAAATAGCATCAACCTCACGCAATCCAGTCGAATTAACCGTAGCGTGCCTGTAGTTTCCTAACCATCATTAGGTTAAGGTTTGGCATCCATCAAAGCCTGATAAAAAAACCGACCCGCTGTTTGATTACTCATGACTCCCGATCAGCTACGCAACTACCTGTTAGAAAAACCCGAAGCCTGGCTCGATTATCCCTTTGGCCCTGATGCAGCTGTGTACAAAATAAAGAAAAAAATGTTCGCGTTACTCACCGACAATGCTGGCGGACTGCGTCTCAATCTGAAATGTGAACCCAACGAAGCGATGATACTGCGTGATCTGTTTGAATCCGTCACTCCCGGCTATCACATGAATAAAGCGCACTGGAATAGTGTTCAAATACCTGGGGATGTACCTGACGCAGAACTGGAACGAATGATCGATCATTCATACGGGCAGGTGGTGAAAAAACTGACTAAAGTCCAACGTAATTCGTTGGAGCTAAGTTATGGAAAAGAGACTATTTATCGATGATAGAAAAACAAAATGACGGAGTAGTTAATTCAACTCTTCAAGCAATACCGGCTTATGAACACCCCATCCCCTGTCT
>JAHRWD010000120.1 GCA_019090315.1 Pseudomonadales bacterium | reverse complement strand
TTGAAGTCTTCCTCTGGCAGGCCCATTTTATCAAGATAAGCACCCGCGGCGCTGTCTAACATTATGGCGTTGGATGGCGACAGGTGATCGGTGGTGATGTTGTCACCCAGTACCGCTAGCGGACGCATACCTTTCATGGTGCGCTCGCCGGCCAATGCGCCTTCCCAGTACGGCGGGCGACGAATGTAGGTGGTTTGCGGACGCCAGTCATAAAGCGGGCTGATCTGCTCGCCTTTGTTTTCGTTGAGATCAAACATTGGAATGTAAACTTCGCGGAACTGCTCTGGTTTAACGCTGGCTTCCACGATCGCATCGATCTCTTCGTCAGTCGGCCAGATATCTTTCAATCTAATATCGTTGCCGTTTTGATCCTGCCCCAGTACATCTTTTTCGATATCGAAACGGATGGTTCCGGCGATAGCGTAAGCAACTACCAGCGGCGGTGATGCAAGGAATGCTTGCTTGGCGTAGGGGTGGATTCGGCCATCGAAGTTACGGTTACCGGACAATACCGCAGTTGAATAGAGGTCACGGTCGATCACCTCTTTCTGGATGACCGGATCAAGTGCGCCGCTCATACCGTTACAAGTAGTACAGGCGAACCCGACGATACCGAAGCCGAGCTGCTCTAGCTCAGGCAACAGCTTTGAGTCTTCCAAATAGAGCTGAGCCACTTTTGACCCCGGCGCGAATGAGGTTTTAACCCAGGGCTTACGCTGCAGGCCGAGCTTGTTGGCGTTACGCGCAATAAGCGCCGCAGCGATAACGTTGCGCGGGTTACTAGTATTGGTACAGCTGGTGATCGCGGCGATGATCACCGCGCCATCAGGCATCAGGCCCTCTTCATTTTCTACTACTCCGGAGATTCCTCGTTCAGCAAGTTCCGAAACCGGCACCCGTGCATGGGGGTTGGATGGGCCCGCAATGGTGCGCACTACGCTGGATAGATCGAAACTCAATACCCGTTCGTATTCAGCGCCTTTCATCTCATCGGCCCAGAGGCCTGTTTGTTTGGCGTAGGTTTCTACCAGTTTCACTTGCTCGGCTTCACGGCCGGTGAGTTTCAGATAGTCGATGGTTTGTTGATCGATATAGAACATCGCTGCGGATGCGCCAAACTCCGGTGTCATGTTGGAGATGGTTGCCCTGTCTCCCAATGTCAGTGCTGCTGCGCCTTCACCGTAGAATTCGAGATAAGAGGAAACCACTTTTGCACCACGCAAAAATTCAGTCAGCGCCAACACTACGTCGGTAGCGGTGATGCCGGGCTGCGGCTTGCCGGTTAGCTCTACGCCAATCACATTGGGCATACGCATGTATGAAGGGCGGCCAAGCATGACGGTTTCCGCTTCCAGGCCACCTACGCCTAGGGCAATAACACCCAGCGCATCTACATGGGGTGTGTGGCTGTCGGTGCCGACTAGTGTGTCTGGAAAGGCAACGCCCTCCCGTGCCTGAATCACCGGAGACATTTTCTCCAGGTTGATCTGGTGCATGATGCCGTTGCCGGGCTGGATTACATCGACGTTTTTGAAAGCTTTTTTGGTCCAGTTAATAAAGTGGAAGCGATCATCGTTGCGGCGATCTTCAATCGCGCGGTTTTTAGCAAAGGCGTCTTTATCAAAACCGGGCGCTTCTACCGCCAGCGAGTGATCAACGATCAGCTGGGTGGGTACAACCGGGTTTACTTCCGCCGGATCACCGCCCTTATCGGCGATTGCATCACGCAGACCTGCGAGATCAACCAGTGCGGTTTGGCCAAGAATATCGTGACAAACCACACGGGCCGGGTACCAGGGAAAATCGAGATCTTGTTTGCGCTCGATAATCTGCTTGAGCGAATCGACCAATACTGATGGGTCACAACGGCGCACCAGGTTTTCTGCGTAGACTTTTGATACATACGGGAGCTTGTCGTAGGCACCGGGTGAAATGGCTTCAACAGCTGCTTTGGTGTCGAAAAAATCTAGCTCGGTACCCGGAAGGGATTTGCGGTAATCAGTATTCATGAAGGGGTTCGTCACTCTAATAATGTGGGCGTTTTCGCACAGGGAGGTCGGTATTTAACCCGCCTATTCTACCGATCTCGCGTACTGTTAAAAAGAGGCTTGGGGAATTAAGCTGAACTGCTCAAATAATGTGATAGAAAACTGTAGCCAACAGAGCGAGAAACGCATGATTTAGCTCTGTATGGGGTTCTTGGGGTGTGGCCCTCTGGTGCGTGAATTCGATTGGATTCACTTGGAGCGAGACGTTTGGAGCAATGCCGGGATTCATCCATTGAATACCCGGACATTCCACATTTAGTGACCGAGCCTAGTTACAGGAACCTTCACTCATGAATGCTTCGATCCACATTTTGCACAGTGGCGAACGGACAATATCCTCCATCTGAAATTCAATAATCGGTACGGGCAATCGGCAGCGATCAATCATTTGTATGATTTTCAGCAGTCCATTTTGCCCCGACAAATCAGACTGCATCACATCGCCATTAATGATCACTCTCGATTTTTTTCCAACGCGGGTAACGAACATTTCGATCTCTTTGGCCGTGGTATTTTGAGCTTCATCCAAAATCACAAAAGCATCATTAAATGAGCGGCCACGCATAGTTTCAAACGGTGCAATTTCCAGATTACCATTTTTTAACATGGTGTCATAAACACCGCGACCGAGTTGCTGCTTGATCACATCGGTAAAGGGCGCAACCCAGGGGGCCATTTTTTCGTTGATGCTGCCCGGAAAAAAACCCAATGATTCAGACGGTGAAACATTAGGTCGTGTCAGTACAATTTTTTCAATCTCACCATCAAAATACAGACGCGATGCCAGCGCCGCCGCAATGTATGTTTTGCCTGTGCCCGCTGGCCCCATCACACAGACCATATCATTCTCGAATATTGCGCGAATATATTCCTTTTGCATCTCATTCATTGGATACAACTCTGGACGATTACTTACAATATGGAATTTTTCCTTTTTACGACGAGCACTCATGGCGTATTCTCCGTTGGGTAAAAAAATTGTTACTAAATGAGTAAGCGAATCAAATTCCGTGCGTGCGAAACCCCCGCCTGGCCGCACAAAATGGAGGCTGGATAGAGAACTAGAATGGTCATTGGGCGGGGGCGACAAAATGCCAATGGATATGGCCGTCGAAAGGTCTTGAAGTGTAGGGCTACGCTCGCGGATAAAGGTCAAACAGATACCTTCTGGAACTGATTCACTCAAACATTAAGGCTGAGAGTACGGAACACAGATGACAGCTTTGTGAATTTATTCCACAATTTGTTCCGCAATTAGTTGCGTATTAGAGTACATATTCAGCCCAACCCGGAAGCGGCTCGACATGCTTTTCTGCGATCCCCTCTTTGACAGTCGCAACTCTCTGAAAAGGATCATCTGCGTAGGAATTATTGAGTATCGTCACATGATCGCAAAGCGGAATCGCCGCCTTCACGTTATCCATCAACCGTGGAATTCGGCCTTCCAGCTTATCGTCGGGAACATGGTGACCACCCTGCTCTACCCGCTGAAACACCCGCGCTTTATTCAATGACGGTTGGTCGAGATGGATGAAGACAAGAATGATTTGATAACCAAGCGCTTTGGCTCTTCCGACAAAATCAACTTTCGACGAGTGGGAAAAGACAGTTTCAAAGCAAAAGCTTCTACCTTCAATCAACAGTGAATTACGCATCTCTTCGGCTACTTTTGATGCCTGATAGCTATGCAATTCTGGAGATTCAGGATATAGCTCTTTGGCGATCAGATCAGCATTCACGAACGGAATGCCAAGGGGTGCCAGGCGGGTATTGTAGAAAGTGCTTTTGCCTGCGCCGTTGCCGCCTACTAGCAGCCATAATTGTTTTGCGGCCATTCGATCTATTCTTTGATTTGTGGAGCGAACACTCCCATTGAAAACTGACCGATTATTACCGAGCCATCGGGATTGATCTGCTCAAGCTGACCGGGATGTTCTGTGGACGCCTGGTAACGTACCGTAGATCCGCTAATCACAGAGCCACTCACAGCTGCGGCCAATGTGCCCGCTTTTCTCTCCTGCTCCATCGCAGAAAATAGCTCATCGGGATCTATAGTTGGGGATATTACAGGAACAATTTTGAGCTGCGCCAAACCTGCGCTTACCTCCAGCAATGTATCAGGATCAACCACTTTAGCGACACTGCGACCAATGCTTGCCCAGTACTCAACCTGCTCTGCGGCACTGCGATGCATACGCTTACCAGCGCTGGTTGCGGCCTGCATCAACTCATTTTGCAAACGGACGGGGGAAGCTGCCTTAGCCATAACGAACTCCATGATGATCAAAAAAATATCAAAATCAGGTCAAAACCTACACTGGAACTCACAATGTAGCATTTTGCTACGCCTTGTCAACTCAGTCCAGACAGATGCCTTCTTTGCCTCACTTCCGTTTCGCCGCTCAATGCTGCTGATCGATAGGTGAGTAGCAATGCCGAACAAACTTATTCAACCAAATGGTTGACATTAAACTCAGGCGCACTATATTAAACCCTATGGTTGAACATAATGACGAGCAGATGTTATCAGAGATACTCAAAAGCATGAGCGATCCCACCAGACGATCACTTTTGACAAGAGTATGCCAGGAAGGGCCTTGCCGCGTGACGGATCTGGCTGCGCTCTACGATGTATCCCTGAACGCTATATCCAAGCATTTAAAAGTGCTGGAGAAATGCGGGCTTATTACACGCACCACCTCGGGCAGAGTCCACTGGATTGAAGCTAATTTAGCGAACATCCAGATCGTCGAAAACTGGTTTCGAGAACTTAAATCAATTTGGGAATTGCGGCTCGATACATTTAGCGCGCTTATTGAAAATAACATGGAGAATAAAAATGAATGAATTAACTGTAAATATTACCAAAGTTGTTAAAGCTCCAATCACGACTGTGTTTGACGCATGGTTAGACCCTAAAATGCTCGCCCAGTTTATGCGCCCTTCGCCGGAGATGACGCTATCTCCCACGACCAACGAAGCGGTCGTAGATGGGCAATTTGAAATCCTGATGCAGGTTGGTGAAAAAACTATTCCGCACAGTGGGCAATACCTGGAAATTGAGCGGCCCAACAAACTGGTATTTACATGGATATCGCCGGCATCAACCGATGACAGTGTTGTAACGCTTAGTTTTAAAACCGTCGAACAGGGTCACACCGAACTCAATCTTTCTCATGTTCGTTTTGTTAATGAGGAACGCCGTTCAGATCACGAAGGTGGATGGGGACGAATAATCGATTGTCTGATTGAGCTATTAGACTGATCCGTCACGCACACCTTGTTTTATACCATTCAAAAAACACTTACGGAATTATAAGATGGAATTTCTTGGGCTTAATATCGCCGGCATCATCACAGCAACCTTTACTGGAATGGTTCTGGGCGGACTTTGGTATTCACCGGTACTATTCGGAAAGCAATGGATGACAGCCATCAACAAAACCCCAGAGACAATCGGCACCCCAACCGGACCGATGATGGGAAGTATTGTTGCAAGTTTACTGACCGCAACAGGCATTTCAATTTTGTATTCGTTCATCGGGATCGAGCAATTAATAGACGCTATAAAAATTGGCTTATGCCTTGGGGTGTTGATCGTATTCCCCGCTTTATTATCCGACAATTTATTCTGTGGCTGGGGAACTCGGCTATTGGTTATACAGTCGGGTTATCGAATACTAGCCATATTGCTTATGTCGATTGCGATGTTTTACGTTGTTTAGTTGGCCAACAAATTAGCCTGCTAACATATCCCGTGACCTGACTCATACCGCCGACCCATGTTGCAGGAAGAGATTTGATAGCCACACGCACCCGACTTGATCGTTTTATCAGTAGAGAAACCGGGATCAATCGGCGGGATGTGCGAGCCATGTTAGCCCAGGGGCGCATAGTCGTAGACGGTGAAGTGGCACATGATATTCAGCAGATAATCCATCAATTTTCCCGGGTCAGCGTTGATGGCGAGATACTGCAGGATAACCAGCCCTGTTACATCATGCTGAATAAACCTGCGGGCGTAGTGAGTGCCACCAAAGACAAACAGCACAAAACCGTGATTGATCTTATCGGCAGCACGAACGGAGTTGATCGAGATAGTCTTCATATCGCAGGGCGGCTCGATTTCAATTCAACTGGTTTACTGCTATTAACCAACGACGGGCGCTGGTCTCGAAACCTGTCTTTACCTGAAAACAACGTCACAAAGAGCTACCGCGTCGAGCTGGAAGAGCCGGTCACCGAAAAATATATAGAAGCCTTTGCACAGGGTTTTTATTTTGAATACGAAGATATTACCACCCAACCTGCAGAGCTACGTATTGTCAGCGAACGAGTTGCTGAGGTTGATATCACCGATGGACGCTACCATCAGATCAAGCGGATGTTTGGCCGTTTTCAAAACAAGGTGCTGGTGTTGCACCGATACGCAGTAGGCACTCTACAGCTGGATCCAGCTCTTGAGCCTGGCGAATACCGCGAACTCAGCTCCAATGAAATGACGACTATTAGTGAGACTATTTCGATCAATACAACGTAAAAGACGAGTCAGCCTGCAACAAACCTCAATTAAACAGCTCTACCCCCGATATATACGTGCTCTGATCGGTATAATGCGCCGCATTAACCTATGCTTAGAAAATCGTATACCATCAGGCCCCGCGATATGATCACCATTGGAAACAGATACGAGTTAACAATCGTCACCGAGCTGGATTTTGGCTTCTACCTGGATGCCCAAAACCTGGGTGAAGTATTGCTTCCACGCAAGCTTGCTCAAAACGAGTTGCAGGTCGGCGATACGGTAGACGTATTTCTTTACCTGGATTCCGAAGACCGGCCCGTTGCCACCACACAACAACCCAAAGCCGCTGTGGGTCAATTCGCATATCTGGAAGTTATCGACAGCACTCCCGTAGGAGCGTTTCTGGATTGGGGGTTAGACAAAGACCTTCTGGTCCCTTTTGCCGAACAGCACCGGCCAATGGAAGTGGGGAAATCCTATCTGGTTTATATTTATCTGGATCGGCTTGATGGCCGCATTACCGCCTCTTCTAAAATCGACAGCTTTCTCGATGACAATAAACCCCACACGTTCACGCCCCAGCAGCCGGTTAAGTTGATCATTGCCAATACCACCGAGCTAGGTTTTAAAGTGATTGTGAACAACACACACTGGGGACTGCTCTACCAAAACGACGTACATCAACGGCTGAGCTTTGGCCAACGCATTGATGGCTTTGTGAAATATGTGCGCCCCGACGGACGATTGGATATTTCACTTCAGGGTGGAAAAGAAACTCGCGATAAATACACCAACGCGATTCTTAACCATTTGAAATACAACAAGGGTTACTCGCCGCTCAATGATAAATCTGACCCTAAACTAATTGCAGATCAACTAGGCATGAGTAAAAAAGCGTTCAAGAAAAGCATCGGCGGTTTATATAAAAACAGAGTGATCCGTATCGAAGCCGATGGAATTCACCTCATCGAAAACAGCGCCAAAGAAAACTGATAACAGAAAACATACAACCCCTATTACCCGCATTCGGAGCCAACTTTGACTAACAACGATATTCTACGTCGCCTGCGTTACGCCTTTGATTTCAGCGATACCAAAATGATCGCTATTTTTAGAGCGGCCGACAAAAAGGTCACCCGTGCAGAGATTAGCAACTGGCTTAAAAAGGAAGAAGATACCGACTTCAAAAAATTCCATGACGTTGAGCTAGCCACTTTTTTGAATGGCTTAATCAATAATATGCGTGGTAAGAAAGAGGGCGAACAACCTAAACCGGAAAAACGATTAAGCAACAATATAATTTTCAAAAAATTAAAAATTGCACTCAATTTAAAATCTGATGATATTCTCGCAATATTAAAGTCCGCTGATTTTGTATTAAGCGAACATGAACTTAGTTCTTTTTTTCGAAAACCGGGTAATAGCCACTACCGCGAATGCAAAGACCAGATATTAAGAAATTTTCTCCAGGGCATTCAGCTTAAATATCGAAAAGAAGAAACGTCGGAACCAACAAAACCGTCGGTTTGGGATAAATAAATTCATCGCAACCGAAATAGTCATCGCTGACTAGTAAACACCAAAGACTGGTTAATCGAATAGCTGCACTTTATTTATTCGGATGATTCACCCCACAGTCGCTGCTACAATTCCTTAAACTGCATTGCTTTTGCCAGCTTACTTGAGCCATTTCTATTTAGCTGCTCTATGACTTGATCCTGATCTTCTGTTGAACGATTTTGGCTAAGCTTATATTTGCACTGTATTTCATGAATAGTAATTTCAATACCCGTTATAGCTCCAAGCATTGATGGATTGTAATCTGGCCCCCAAGGGGTAGAAAATTTAGACTCATATTTATTTGTGAGCGTCTCCACTACCTGCTTAACCGCATCGGAATCAGAAAATAGTTTGCAGCTTCCGTAAAGATGGACAGATTGATAATTCCAGGTTGGCACACCTGAAGTTACATACCAAGATGGCGATATATAGTCATGGGCACCTTGCAGTGAAACTAAAACTTCCTGGCCTTCAATATCTTCAATTTGAGGATTTTGTTTCGCTAAGTGCCCAATCAATTTGGTTCTGTCGTTTGATAATATGAAGGGAATATGAGATGAAAATAGTCGGCCTGCACAATTGGAAACAAGCTGTCCGAATCCATTAGCTTCGATGAACGCATATTTTTCTTCTTCATCAGTTACTTCAAAGTGTTTGGGTATGTACATACATTCCTTGAGTTATCAGTTGTTATTAACAGAAATCGAATTCCCCAGTATATTCGTTCGATACTAGGACTAAAGTTCTCGCTAACCAGGCGATCAAGGCCTGATCTTCCCCCTCCCCCATTGATCTGCGCAATTAAACACAACACAGTCGGTACCCCGCGGTCAGAGTATTCCAGATTCGAGCTTAATTGATTTCCTGGCATTTCACCTAACAATCAGATCCATTGATAAATGTCCGCTTTGCCATGATAGTCATCCAGTCAATATACTGCGATGTCGACCAGCCACACTCTCGGGTGAGACTTTCCCAGTTCGGCACCAATAGCATTGTCCACAATGCATCGGTCGCTGTTTCGCGCGTCCAGTCCGATGAAAGATCACCCTCTGAATGCAACATTTCGATAGCTGCGCGGCAACCGTCACGCATAGCTTGCATTCGGTCGCTCCAGGCCGCCGCCGCAGCTTCATCGGTATCCCGTGCCAATAAAAGCGCTTTGGCGACTCCATAGATATCTGGAATATAGCGGCCCCAATGATCGATAAATAGCTCAAGGCGTTCGACGCCGGAAGTTGCGGTTCGTGATGGTGCGAGCCGGTGATCCAGATCCAGGACCTCATCCAGATGCCTCGTTGTCGCAACCAATAACTCAGTACGTGACGCAAAATGCAGGTAGACCGCCTGGCGAGAAATCCCCGCTGCCTTGGCGATATCCCCCATCCGAACACCTCGCCCCCCCTGTTCTTCGAGCATGCGCATCGTTGCATCCAGGATGCGTGTGCGGGTTT
>JAHRWD010000119.1 GCA_019090315.1 Pseudomonadales bacterium | reverse complement strand
TCGATCGATTTGACCCTTCTGGGCCTTTAGCTCTATGTTTCTTCATGCTTCGCTATTCCTCATTGAAAAGGCGTCAGGTTGATCTTCAAGCTTACTCGTCTCTGGCGCTGTAACGGACACCACTTTCCAGCAGGCCACGCGGACGAAAGCAAGAAGGCTGATCAACAAGCGGAAACGTAACTGCGAATATTGGAAAAAAAAGGGGACAAGCGATGGGTAGTGCGAGAGGGCGTTCATGGTTAGTCCTTTAACAGAGTACTACTGATCCTATTTGTGATGGCAAGCTTGAAACACCTTCACAATCCATTGATCAAAAATCAAACTAAGTTAAAGCTAACACAAACCCAGAAACAGTCAACAGGAATCATTAGGATAAGAACCGAAACTCTGGAGTGACAAGATATTAGAGGACAGCCCGGAGTTGAATTCACCCATTGATTTCGACCCCATTGATTCTCGTATTTGGCAAAAAAACCCGGATCAATCGATCCGGTTTTTTATGCTCCTGAGAACGGTTCGGTTATTCGATTTCAAGCAGAATCATCACCCCCAATTCTGACGGATCTTCGCCGGTATCCGCATAACGCACATGCAACAAACCAATACTGCCGTCGTGGGACATGTAACCGTTACCGGAGAAGGTTCCGTCCACATCCGTCTGGCTTATGGTTAGAGATCCATCGGCAGCAACTGATATCGACATCGCCACTCCGGTTTCATCTTCACTTTCTGCTACAACTTCTGCGTACATCGTATCCTTTGTGGCGCTTCGGTGCTCAAATGATCCAGTTGCCGCGGTACCGGTGGCATCAACGATAATTTCAGAACCAAAGCCCAGGGCTAGCATTTCAGTTTCGGTGGCAAACATCGAAAGGCTGAGCATGAGCAGTTTGTATTTTTTGTTTGCAATATCAAGCTGCGAAGTGGGTAGCTTTACTCCAAGCGTAAGATCAGCTTCTGTGGAGCTGTAGATATCGTCTGACGTATCTGCATCATCAACAGTTTCGTCACCCACGAAAGTCAAAAAATCGTGACTATCATTGATAAATCCATCCACATTTTCACCATCAAGGGTCAATATGTCGCCGGTAGCATTGATGGTAAACGCGAGACCAGTCCCCGCTAGTTCTGAGTCGGTACTGTAACTAACAGAACTGCCATAGGTGCGATTAAGCTCGTGACCGCTGGTGGCGGATATATCTACAGCGCTTGTCCCATCAAAGGCCAGGGTGAAATTATCGACATACAGATCAGTGCTGCCACTGCTGTGTAGAGTCAGTTCAAGGGTCACCATGCCATATGTGCCATCAATATCCGCCGTAGTCAGTGCGGCAGGTCTTTTTGAGAAAACATCCAGCCACTTGAATACTTCATCGCCTTCACGTGCACTGGGGTCGACCGCATCTTTAAGTCCGTCGTCATTGGTATCAATGGTCAGGTATCGTACTCCAGCATCACCATTGACCCCAAAAAACAGATTTGAATTCAGCGCTTTCTGGATCTGAAAGGCTGCGGGTAGGAAACGCCAACCAAACTCACCACTGATATCCTCCTCAAATTCTGAGGTGCCTGATATCACGCCAGCGGCAGAAAAACTGACAGTTTCGCTATCGAGGTCGGATGTTTCTATCTCACTGTAGTGGGTCAGTTCTATAGTTGGCCCGGAAAAGAACACCTGATTACTGTAGCTGCTCTCTTCCCGGGTAAAGTTGAAGTTGATTTGTCCGCTACCCGCGTCGGTGACCGTTAGGTCACCAGCCTCAAGATCATAGGATAACGTACCTACTCCATACTGCAGATCATCATCGTGTAAACCATAACTGAAGTTGGCTACCACGTAATCTCCGGTAATTGATGACCCATCTCCCGGAGCTGCGGTAACGGACTCAATATAGGTGTCCACAAAGTCACCTGTTTCCGCTTCAAGCGCTGCCAACATGGTTGAAAGATCGGCGCCTGCCGTCAGGTCAAATTCTTCAACATCGCCGGTCAATTTTACGATAGCAGCGGTAGTCAGGTTATCCAGGTCCGCACCCGCATCAATAAACTTGGCTAGTACAAATTCTGACACTGGATTGATATCAATAGTTTGTTCAACTACTTGAGCACTCATGGTTGTAGCGCCCATACCGGTAATTCGGACGATAAGGTCTCCGGACAGGTTGGTACCTGAGGGCAATGTCAGGGTGTAGTCACCGGTGATGGAGGTTACAGTTGTGGCGAGTACATCGCCTATCTGGTTGCCAGCATCATCGATACGGATCAATTCAACAGTAGCGCCCGTTACGGGCAGTAAACCGGTTACTGCCGCGTTGACTGGTTTAATCAGGAACCCTGATATGGCATAAAAAAAACTCTGATTTTCAAATTGAGCAACCATGCCCGCAGGTGCTTCAGCTGTACCAGCGATACTTGCCGGGCTGCTGGAACCTCCACCGCTACTACTACTGCTACTGCTGCCGCCACAGGCGGACAATAGAATCGAGCATAGTAGTGCTGCCGACCCTTTAGCTAAGTCACTCTTATACATTCGCTTACCCTCAAATATTAAATTAATATAGGCACCTTCAGTTCGTTGGTACCTCTTTGTCTGGAAGAACAAAAATTTTCACACGCTAAAAAGAGTAGTAGTTGCATCCACAGGCGCATCACTCATATGGTGTACGCTGGAAAATATATCTCTCGATGGATCCACGACAGCAACGAGAACCGCGCTTTGCAAAAATCTGATACCGACCTGACGGCATTGATTGCCCTTGTTTACGAAAATGCCCTGACCCCCAGCCTTTCTCAGGGACTTACTGTTCCCGGTGATAGCGCCCTGGCTGAAATCACAGGCAAGGCCAACGACGGTAGCCAGAAGATGCTGGAACCTGATTTTGTGGAAAACATTGTCCCTCACCTCAACCACGCAGCTGAACTCGAGACCAAACAGAGGAAGATCGAAAATGTGCTTTCTGCTCCAGTAGAATTATCACTTTTTGATCTGCCGGTACCGGTCTGTGTGTTCTCGAACCGACTTGAGCTGACTCAGGTGAATAATCTGGCGCAGGCGATGCTGAAACCGGGTGCAAGCTTACCCTGCAAGGCTGAATCCGTACTGGAGCTAGCGCCGAAACTCAGGAGAGAGATCCTGTCGGCGGTGCTCGTGACCATGGATACAAAAACCAGCCAAACCCTGAGCGCAAAAACAGAAGATGGGATTCTACGCACCGCTCTTGTGATACCACAAAATCTGGCTAGTGATGCGGCTTCCCAACACGCAGTGGTGCTGTTTCTTAATCACGAAAGCCGAACCCATGAACTTGCAATGGCGCTGACGATCACCCATGGATTAACCCAATCCGAAGCGGAAGTGGTGGCTTATCTGGCCCAGGGGTTCCCTCCGGAGGAGATCGCAACAAAAAAACAGATATCCATTCATACGGTTCGTACCCAAATAAAGCGTGTGTTCGCAAAAACAGGAACTAGTCGGCAGGCGCAGCTGGTATCGCTGGCACTGAATGGCCCAGCGTTATGGATGAGCGTGCTCGGCAATGGAAAACAGAACGCTGAGGGTGATATCGATGCGGATTTCATTCCATTGGAAGATGGTCGCATACTAAGTTATGGCGACTACGGCCCTTCAACTGGCACGCCGGTAGTGTTATTCCATCATTTGTTCGGATCCAGGCAGGATAAACCCGATGACGAAACCCTGTTATCGCGCCTGGGCATCCGTCTAATCGTACCCGAGCGCCCCGGTAGAGGGTTGACCAGCGATACAAATACGCTGAGCTTATTAGCCTGGGCCGATGATATTCGGCAGCTGATGGAACAACTCGAACTGGATCGCTTTCACGTACTCGGACTTTCCGCCGGTGCTCCCTTTGCTGCTGCCTGCGCAGCGGTTTTGCCACAGAAAGTCATTAGTGTCGGGATACTTGCGTCGCAGATGCCGGTTGACGAATTGCCCGGAGCAGTGAAAATGAGCATGGTGCAACGGGCAATAACCAGCCTGGCTCGACGTGTACCATCGGTTGCACACCGGCTCCTCGAATCACGCTACGCAAAGTTACTTGAAAACCCTGCTGAGACACTGGCGCGTTTCAAACAGGGCACCAACCCGGCGGATCAACTGTTACATAAAGACCCCAAAATTTATCAGGTTCGTCTACAAAACATACATGCTGCATCGACCCGCCCCAGCCGCATTTATGCTCAAGAGCTTGTCACCCTGTTTCGCCCCTGGGGATTTCGACTTTCAGAGCTCAAGATGCCGGTGCTTATCTGGCATGGCAAGCAGGACGATCTGTACCCTTTTGATCATGCCAGTGCAATGGCAAACATTATTCCCAACTGCAAAACCCTGTTCGAAGATGACTGGGGGCATTTTTTCCCACTGAAAGAGTGGGAATCGATACTCGGCACGCTTATACGGCACCATTGATCACCTACACCTTATCCCATTATTCACCGGTCTCCGAAACAGCTTGGCATCTCAGAGCAAGAAGTAACAAAACCAAAGATCAGACAAACAGGTTGCTTTGCAGGTAGATTGAAACAGGTTTTTGCAGTGTCATGTGGAATAGGAAGGCTTAGATTATTCACATAAATCCGCTCGTCCGATCATTGAATCAGCCTATGCGCACCAACACATCATCTAGCTTCCAGCACTGTTTAGTGCCGTTGAACCCTCGCATTCTGCTACAATGCGCCTCGCGATTTTTTACAGCCTGACCCTATATTTCATAAGGGTTTGCGAACCAGTAGCTAAACAAGACCTAATCTATGAGCAACCTGATAAAAACCCCAGAACAGATTGAAAAAATGCGCATTGCAAGCCGACTTGCAGCGGAAACACTTGAGATGATCGCGCCCTACGTTGAGGCGGGTATCAGCACCGGCGAGCTTGATCGTATCGCTCACGATTACACGGTAAACATCCAAAAGGCGATCCCGGCACCGTTAAACTACAACGGCTTCCCGAAATCAATCTGCACTTCGGTGAATCACGTGGTTTGCCACGGTATTCCTTCGGACACCAAGATTCTTAAAAACGGCGACATTATCAATATTGATGTGACGACTATCAAAGATGGTTTTCACGGCGATAGCAGTGTGATGTTCTGCGTGGGTAAGCCCAGCATTCTGGCGGAACGACTGATCCGAATTGCTCAGGAGTGCCTTTATAAAGGTATCTCTGTGGTGAAACCCGGTGCGCGTTTGGGGGATGTCGGCGAGATCATTCAGAAACATGCGGAAGCGAACCATTTTTCAATCGTGCGGGAGTATTGTGGCCATGGCCTTGGGGAGATCTTCCATGAAGAACCGCAAGTTTTACACTACGGTACAGCGGGTACTGGCATGGAGATTCAGCCCGGTATGACCTTTACCATTGAGCCGATGCTCAACGCCGGGAAACGTCACGTAAAACTGCTGCCTGACGAATGGACGGTAATCACCAAAGACAGAAAACTCACCGCTCAGTGGGAACACACACTGGTGGTAACCGAAAAAGGCTGCGACATTCTAACCCTGCGCTCGGATGAGCAGCTACCTGACTATCTTAGTCAGCTCCTTAGTGGCTGCTGAAACAGATGCCGAACCAAGCCCCCCCCTCCGGTGAAATTACTAACCCGGTACTGGACAAACTATCGGCTCTATATGAACCGATCACCCACAATACTGACTGGCAGATCAAAACCTACAAACAGGTAATCCGCGACAGCCAGCAATGGATGGATCTGCATTT
The DNA here is from genome assembly GCA_019090315.1 of Pseudomonadales bacterium. GTDB lineage: Bacteria > Pseudomonadota > Gammaproteobacteria > Pseudomonadales > JAHRWD01 > JAHRWD01. Next base: position 3,115 of record JAHRWD010000119.1, on the reverse strand, counting down.
CCGTGAAAATGGCGACGTGCTTCAGTTGATCGAAGGGCGTTCCTGGCTAATAGATCAAATCCTGATCAAGCTTTGGAGTCAGATCGAATGGCCTGCACCGATCAGCATGATTGCTGTGGGCGGATATGGCCGTGGCGAACTGCACCCCTACTCCGATATCGATCTACTGATACTCAGTGATGCTGAAATTGACCAACCACTACAGCAATCAATCTCCCGATTTATTCAGTTTTTGTGGGATATCGGCCTTGAGGTTGGGCATTCGGTTCGATCACCCCAACAATGTATCGAGCTGGCACAAACCGACATCACGGTTTGCACCAATCTGATTGAATCCCGTGTACTGGCCGGCGATGCGCAGCTAATGGAGGCGGTACTTAATGCAGTACATAGCGATAAATGCTGGCCCGACTCTGCGTTTTTCGACGCAAAGGTCGAAGAGCAGGATCAACGCCATGAGAAGTACAATGATACCGAGTACGACCTTGAACCCAATCTAAAAAGCTCCCCCGGTGCACTCAGGGATATTCATATCATCGTCTGGATTACCCGCTTCTACTTTCCCGACCAGTCCAGCCTGTCGGCGTTCGTTGATAAGGAGCTGGTCACCTGGGATGAGCTAAACGCTCTGGAGCAGTTGCGGCAATTCCTCTGGAAGGTTCGCTATGGTTTGCACATGCTGGCGAAACGTTCTGAAGATCGGCTCCTGTTTAATCATCAGCGGGATCTGGCAGAAATTCTTGGCTACACCGATGATGAAAACCAGCTGGCTGTCGAGCAGTTCATGCGGGACTACTACAACACTGTTGGACATATCAGCACCCTGAACGAGATGCTTCTTCAGCACTTTGAGGAGCACATATTTCATACAGAGTCACCTGGTAAAACCACCCCAATCAATCCTCATTTCAACCTCTGTAATCACTATATCGAAGCCGCCTCCGAACAGCTGTTTGAGCAGCACCCACGAGCACTGCTAGAGCTATTTGTGCTGGTTGCGGAGGACAGGAGCATCAAAGGCATTGCGGCTCCAACCATTCGCCTGCTGAGCAAAAGTCTGGACCGTATTGATGATGATTTCAGACAGGATGGTAAAAATGGCCAGCTATTTATGCGACTGCTGCGCGCGCCCTACAGCATGGTCACCCAACTCCAGCGGATGCAACGGTACGGCATACTTGGGCGATATATTCCTGAATATGGTCGCATCATCGGCCAGATGCAGCATGACCTGTTTCACACCTACACAGTGGATGCTCACACACTGTTACTGATGCGTTTTCTGCGGCAATTTACCAACCCTGCCCTTGATGCAAAGTTCCCGCTGGTAAACCGCGTTATCAAATCAATCGACAAAGTAGAGCTGCTATTTCTTGCTGCGCTGTTCCACGATATCGCCAAAGGCCAGGGCGGTAACCATTCATTGTTGGGCGAACAGGATGCGCTAGAATTTTGTGATCGCATCCAACTTTCAAAGCGTGATGGCAAACTGGTGGCCTGGTTAGTGCGACAGCACCTCACCATGTCGATGACCGCTCAGCGTAAGGATATTTCAGACCCGGACGAGATCCACAAATTCGCCGAACTGGTAGCGGATCAAAACCAGTTGGATCACCTGTTTTTGCTTACCGTCGCCGATATCAATGCCACCAATTCCGAATTATGGAATGACTGGCGCGCCTCGCTGATGCGCAAACTCTATCTTGAAACCCGTAGGGCACTTAGACGAGGGCTGGAAAACCCCACGGATAGACAAGAATTAATTGCTGAGCGCCAGGCCGTAGCTATTGGCTTACTTCAGGAAAAACTCAGCGCACAGCAATGTCTGGATATATGGAGTACCGCCGGTGACGAATATTTCCTACGGGAAACTGCCCACACCATCGCAACCCATACCGAAGCGATCGCGAACCACAGTGACAGCGAAACGCCCCTGATTATTATCAACGAAACCACTAACCGGGCTTTCGAGGGTGGTACTCAAATATTTATCTACTGCCGCGATCAGGATAATCTGTTTGCCGCCAGCGCCTCTGCGCTGGATTCGCTAAACCTCAGCATTCAGGATGCACGAATTATTACTTCGGGCCACAATACGGTGTTAAACACCTATATAGTGCTCGACGGTGAGGGCAAATCACTCGGCCATGATCCCGAAACCCACCATAAAATAAAGCAACGCCTACTGAGGGATCTGGCGGATTCAAAACAGTTTCCGGAGATGGCAAAACGCCATACACCAAGGCAAAAACGTCATTTCAACACCCCAACTCAGGTGCTGCTAAGCAATGACGACAGCGAAGTGGCAGACCAACAAAACAATACCCAATATACGTTGATGGAACTGATCACCGCCGACCGACCAGGCCTACTGGCGCTGGTTGGGCAGGTATTTGTAAGCCATGGCGTATTGCTGCACCAGGCCAAGATTGCGACACTCGGCGAACGGGTAGACGACGTGTTTTTTATTACCGACACCCAACAACGCCCTATTACTGATATCGAAAGACTAGAGCGACTTGCCGATGCCACACGCTCGATACTGGATGAACAAAACGGTACCCAATCAATGGCCAACCCTTCATGAACCCGCTTATCGATCAACTAAACCCGTATCCGTTTGAAAAACTCAAACAGTTAAAAGAGGGGGTAACACCCGCAGACAAGCCCCACATCGCCTGGTCCATTGGTGAACCAAAACATACGCCCCCGGCTTTTGTGCTGGATGAGCTAACCACCCAGCTTGCTCAAATCAGCGCGTACCCACCGATTGCAGGCATTCCTGCACTTCGAGAAGCGATTAGTAACTGGAACGAAAAACGCTATCCGCTAGCTTCCGCTTTACCGAGCAGGGGACTGTGCCCGGAAACACAGGTGCTTCCACTCTCTGGCACAAGAGAAGGCCTGTTCTCCTTTGTGCAGGCGGTGATTGACCTCGAGCAACCGGAACCATTGGTTTTAATGCCCAACCCCTTCTATCAAATTTATGAAGGTGCGGCGCTGCTTGCTGGAGCCAAACCCTGGTTTTATCCCTGTGATGCCAGTAGCGGTTTTCTGCCAGATCTTGATGCTATTCCGCCTGTCTCTTATACACATCTGACGCTGCCGACGAACT
>JAHRWD010000118.1 GCA_019090315.1 Pseudomonadales bacterium | reverse complement strand
GTGCTCTCCTTGTTCAAACAGACAACAGAATCATCCAACGAGTTTTTTTAGGACAACACCATTGGGTAGGTCAGTTTGGTTGATATCGATATACTGAGCGCTAGAATCCATCAATGAGTTCAGCCTCCAACCCCGCTAGAGATGCCAGCTCAAAATTACCGTCAGGCTTTACTGTCAGGGTACGGTGAACTTTGGCCGCCGAATACTGGCCAGATTTACAGTTATGTTTCCACCAGATAACTTTTAGTACTTCCATGCTGCCTGCGGGGCGAGCTGATGATTCATCATTTTCGAATAGCTTGGGCAAAACTCGTTTGATTTCCTCGGCATCGGTAGCAGAAAACCCCGTTCTTTCGGCGAGTTGCGGATTCATACTGCCGTAGAACACATATACACCCTGATCAACGCGATGCTTCATGCCCATGGTGTCTGAGCCACGCTTTGTCCCGTCACCTTCCCCACTGACACTCTTCGTTATCTGCGTGCTGGTAATATCAATCGGTTCCACGCTAAAAGCAGATTGAATAGTGACTGGTCCGCGGATCCCGATGGAAATACCGGTGTCGCCAGCTTCATCAGTGCCATCATCCTTTTTCTTGCCTGCTTTTTTATTGCTTTGGAACGCGAATAGTTGGCCGAAAGCGCGCACATCAAGCCATTTCTCACAGGCGACCTTAACTGTCTCATCAGAGCCAAGTTTTTTACCCAAAACGGCTTCTGCTCGCGCACGTAGACTCTTTGCATCGTCGGCTTTTCGGTCATCTGATTGAACAAATATCATATTGCCATCGTCGTTATTCTTTCCGTCCTCTATCCAACGTTCCAGTAATCGATCGCGAACTTTTCGCTTGATAGAAACATCAGTCATTTCGCCAAAACTAGAATAATCAGTACGCGGGCGGTTGCCGTTAAGGGGGTCGCCGTTCGGGTTGGCGTTTTTAACGCGAAGAATGACCGCAAAATCGATCTTGTTTTGTAGGGTCGTCATGTTTGGCTCCTTGGTGGATTTATTCAGCGGTAGTCAATTCGTCAGCGGCAGTAGTGTCTTGCTTGGTTGGATGAAATTCCCGCCGTTGGCAGTGATAGCCCAGCAAAAACTCTCCAGACAGTTTTCGGTCGTCCAGAAAGTCATCACCAATAAAACTGGACACAACTTCGTCGTGTAGTTTTTCCATTTCATATAAAAACCCAGCTCGCTTAGCACGTAGGCGTGACTTTGAAGGTGTTAAAGCGAGTTCAATCGTTCGCCATGTGCTGGCGGGCCTGTCAGCAAAGCGCTGCATTAACTTGGTGGCAGTGGTATCACGATTCTCACCTCCTACGTATAACGCTCTACTCTCTATGTGCTCTGCAATCGATAAAAGCCGGCCATACAGATAATCTCTGGTTGCACGTTCTGTTTCTAGCGTCATTTGATGATTCTCCTCCGTGTAAAAACCTTTGAAAAGCGCGCAAGCGATACCGAGAGTTTTTTCCCATTCCCAACGATCCATACCCACCCGGTTAGATGCCCTGCTCACTAGCGACTCAACAAGATCACGTGCTAGAGGACGACCATCGACAATACAGGGTAATAGTCGCTCTACTGTTGCTTTGCGTAACTTGTCGTCAAGGCGATGTCCATAGGCAGCCTCAGCGATATCGCTTGGGGCAGGCGCACCAACAAACTTTGAATCTTTACCAAAATTTTGCTGCCACGCGAAAGTTTGGTGCCAACTCTGAATTCTGTCTAAAAACTCTGCTCCCATTAACTCTCGGTAGAAAATGACCGCCATGCGTCCAGGTGTCGCAGAGTCCAGGCCCATAACAACAATTTCGTCAGTCGGGTTGAGTTGCGCTCTATAACCGGCTACGGCTTTTCGTAACCTTCGCGCAAAGGCCTGGCCGACATCGCCAATATTGCTTTGCTCAGGCGCTGCTGGTGATTCAGTAAGTTCCTCACTGTTGAGAAAGAGCGAGCGAGAGTCATTGAAAGGATCAGGGACCGGCTTACCGGTAAGAGCCCAGGTCACTATCACTTGTCCATCGTGCCGATAGGCCTGGCGTTGAATGAGCCACCGCAAAGCGTTATGGGCTTTTTGGGTCACTTCGAAACTAATACTGCCCGCTTGCTGGCCTGTTTGGTCTGTGAACCTACCTTTAAAAGTGTATCCAGCACTATCGTTTGAGCTAATCAGTTTGGCGCCATCACCCGGCCAACGAATAAACCTTGGATGACTTTCACAAATACGGGTTACTTGTCCCAAAACCATGCAATAACCAGTTTTACTATTGTGTTCTAAATCAAAGTCAGCCCAAGCCTGTATCAGCCCAGCATCCCCCCATGTGCTGGTCTGGGGGTCTGCATCAGTTTCAACCCGCCAGCGTACAAAGACTTTCTTATCTGGGATTTTTGTTTTTTTACCGGCTGCGTTTTCTATGTAAAGAGGAAATAATTGCTCTGCGTTAAGTTCAGACCAAAGGCTAGACTTTAATAAAAAAGCAAGAATAGCTTCGGCTTTCGGATGAGTATGCGTAGATGCGCACCACTGCCTTAACTGCTTTATATATGCTTCATGCTTCTTCTCGTGCAATTCTGGAAAGTCATTAGCGCAATAATCAATCTCTTCACAAAGTGGATGGGGAGCAATTTTTCTAGTTCGTCCGGCAGAAAACTCTGTCACTGGAATAATCGTGGAGGCCTCAAACCTGTCAAGCTGCTTGACCCTGCGAAAATTTCCATGAGAATCGATGACGACCTCGACGTGTGCTTTTTTCTCAAGGTGCGACAATGGCCATGGCGTCACCCCATTGGCATCAACCCTATCCGAACACTGATCATAGGTTTCATAAAGTTTTTGAATCCAGCTCATGTCAGCATCCTAGGGCCGTTGTTTCATCATGTACGCTGCGAAAACTGGCCTTGCCGAATTTTTTCGCACTCATGTCTCGAATGAATTTGCGTTGGGTGCAATCTTCTGGGCGATCAAAGCGGATACATCCGTTAACCATAGTGGGTCGCCAAAAACGGGCATAGAGTTTTTCTTCCCCAGTTTCGTCTGGGTAATCGAACCCGTGAAACATCAGTCCAAAGGCTAATTCACCTTCATTATCGTAGGGACTGGCTTCTGATCCGAATTCGCAGGGCTCAACATACCCCTGACAATCCCGTGTTCCCAAAAAAACATCCTGTCGTCCGCCACGCTCAAGCATTCTTGTGGCAATTCCGTAGTGCTTCCCGTCAACCCGGTCGTCTGCTAACTCTGGTCGATAGGTATTCCATTCAAAGTGGGCGCGAACCTGGTATTCCACATCTGCCAGAAATGTATAAATAGCAAGGTCGTTTCCACCACCAAATTTTAAAGGTTTAGTACCCTTAGTCTGGGTCCGAATCCGCTTCATCACTCGCACCTCATCGATCACCCAGATAATCGTAGGTTTCCAGTAGATCGACTTGGCAATTCCCTTAAGCGCTTCGTAGGTAGGAATATGGTAAGAGCACTTCTCACCGCCGATGCGGGTCAATGGATCGGTAAACAAAGCGTGCCTAGCCCAAACTTTGAATTCAATACTATTTTTAACCGGCATAAAGCACCTCCATTTTCCCCTCCGGGGAGTCGGTGAGACCAAACTCTTCTGTGTAATAACGTGAGTCGCTGAGAAACAGAATCTCAGTTCCCTCCTGTACTTCCTGCACAGCACCTGATTGTAGGAGTTGCGCGAGAACACCCGGGAACAGGTTCACAGAAAACTGTTGGGCGCGCCGCATCAGATCAAATTCAGCCTCGGGCGAATACGCAGCGCAGAGCTGCGTGATGAGGTCGCAGCCTTCTCCCCACGGTACGATAACTCCGCGAGTAGGTGCGTCAATCGCTTTAAAGGCTTTGGCCGCAGTCATAAAGGACTGGCGCAAATACACATTAGGTGATTGCTCGTGAATGGCCCCATACGCGTTGGTCACTTGCGGGTTTGTCGAAAGCAGATTGAGCAAGGTGTCGTCATGGCCTAACTCCCCCGCAGCAACCGGATAGTGCATTTCATCGGCACGATCAAAAAAATAGTTCTCGTAATACCAGTTCATCGCCGCGGGGCCGATGCGGTTGTTGTCAAAGCGTGCTGGGTTTTCCTCGTAGTCGTCCAGCACTCGCTCTGCGTTATCACGCCCGATTTTGATAGCTGATAGTTTGTTCAGACTTTCCTCTTGTGGGTTGACCACATGAACGATGCCTACTTCATGGATACCATGACGATTGCAGCGACCAGCCGCCTGTGCGATGGAGTCGAGCCCAGCAGCAAAACGAATAACCGCACCGAAATCCACGTCAACACCGGCTTCGATCAATTGAGTGCTAACACAGAGTGTTGGTTCTTTATTAGTTAGTCTTGCCCTTATCTTTTCCAGTATCAATTTGCGATGTGTAGGGCACATATTAGTACTGAGGTGATAGGCCGGAATATCCTCCGGCTGAGTGCAGAGCCGATATATTGATTGCGCTGATTTTTTTGTATTGACAATTACCAGACAGCTACCAATTCTTTCGGCCTCATCCCGCGCGAGCGTGGCAATTTCTTCCATGCTCCAGCCGCCTGGTTTGCGACGATTGCATACCTCTACCCTATTAAGATCCTCGAATAACTGTTTCACGTCGGATATCAGTTCATTACCCTTTGGAATTCTCAAAGCGCCTTTTTCAGCATCGACTTGATCTAGCAGCGGTTGGGTGGCGGTACATAGCACCACTGTAGTTCCGCATTGCTCAACAAGAAAATTAATGGCGTTGTTAAACAAGTAAACGCAGTTAATTGGCAGGGTTTGAATTTCGTCAAACACCAGTACCGCATTGGCAAGCTGATGCATCCGCCTGGCACTGCGCGTACCTGCTCCAAAAAGAGTGTCAAGTAACTGAACACTCGTTGTATAAACGACGGGAGCATCCCAACTTTCAGAAAGAATTTTTGCACGCCAAGTCTGCGCCTCTGGCGTTAAATTGGAGTGATGTTCCAGCACTACACTGCCCGGAATTGTGTGCTCTGGCTCAAGAACACCTCGGGCAACTCCGGCATTCTGATCAATGATGGAGGTGAACGGCACGATATGGATAACCCTATCCATTCCATGCTTTTTAGCATGATTCAAAGCGAAGCGAAGACCGGCTAGCGTTTTACCACCGCCCGTAGGTACGGTTAACGTGTAAATACCTTTATCGCGTGATGCACCCGCCATGCATTGATCCGATATCTCCTTCCTTAATTCGTCGATAGGGTGCTTAGGTTGAAGAGAGGTTAAGTATTTTTCCAGGCGGCCAGCCAATATGCCCCAATCTTCATAACGACCACGCATACGCAGTGCTGCACTCTTAGGACTCTCAAAATCAGCGGTATCTATTCGGCTGTCTCTTATACACATCTGACGCTGCCGACGAACTCTAGG
>JAHRWD010000117.1 GCA_019090315.1 Pseudomonadales bacterium | reverse complement strand
GCGGAACCGCGACTTAAAACTGGCGTTATGGTCTCGTCGTCTTACAGCTTGTCGTGCTCTCTTTTTAGCAGATGCGATGTTCGCCACGCTTGCTTGCTCCTTCGGAATGAACTATCAAAAAATGGTGCGGAATTATCTAGTTATTGGTAAATTAAGTCAATAGGTATGTTGCGTGTATTTTCACTGTAACCGTTTTGGTCTGTATTTAAGCTTTCTAGCCCACGATTTGTTGAGGTTTCCTGACGAATAATAACGAGTCCCGCGCTTGATTAATGTGGGAATGGGCCAATATTGATACAGCGGTAATGAGTTTGAGTGTCAGGCTTGCATAGAAGCAGGTTTATGGGGCACACTCTCATCCCTGCCATCTTGGTCGGGTTCTTGGTGTCTTAACATTGAGGGCTAGTTTGAGGCAGTAAAAAGGGCGCCTCTATTATCTATCTTGATGCTTGCCTTACCAAATAATGAAAATAATCAGCTAATTAGTGAGTGGATTAACAAATGAAAACATACGATAACATTTATATAGACGGAAAATGGGTTAAACCCAGCGGTCAAGGAACCATTGAAGTAGTCAGCCCTTATTCTCAGGAAGTGATTGGCACTGTTCCAAAGGGTAACGACGACGACGTGAATGCTGCGGTTGCAGCTGCTAAAGCAGCGTTTCCAGCATGGGCGGCGACCTCTGTTGAAGAGCGTGCGGTATATATTGAAAAGCTGGGCGAAGCACTTGCGGCTCGTGAAGCGGATATCGGCTCTACTATTTCCCAGGAAATGGGAATGCCTGTTACTTTCGCTCGTATGATTCAGGCTGGTCTTGCAATCAACATCACAAAAACTTACCCAGACATTCTGCGTAACTATAAGTTTGATGAGCAGCTGGGGACAACTACAGTAGCTAAAGAGCCTATCGGTGTTTGCTCGTTCATTACACCCTGGAACTATCCATTGTATTTGATCATCGCTAAAGTAATGCCTGCTCTTGCAGCCGGTTGCACCATGGTATTGAAGCCAAGCAGTGATACACCTCTGAACGCATACATCTTCGCTGAAATCGTTGAAGAAGTTGGTCTTCCAGCGGGCGTATTCAATATGCTGACCGGTTCTGGTTCAGTGGTTGGTGAAGCGCTTTCTGGTCACCCTGATGTAGAGATGGTTTCTATTACTGGTTCTACAGAAGCCGGTGCTCGAGTTGGTGCAAACGCTGCTCAAACAATTAAGCGTGTACACCAGGAGCTGGGTGGAAAATCTGCGAACATCATTCTTGATGACGTTGAAGATTTCGCTGGCGCAGTATCAGCTGGCGTTCAGGGCGTGATGATGAACTGTGGCCAAACCTGTGCTGCTTTGACTCGTATGCTTGTTCCTGAGTCACGTAAAGAAGAAGCTTACGCGGTTGCCACTGCAGTTTGTAATGGCGCCACTCTTGGCGATCCTTCAGAAGAAGGCATGCACCTGGGTCCTGTTTCTTCCAAGAAGCAGCAAGGCGTTGTTCTAGACTACATCAACAAAGGTATTGCTGAAGGCGCTAAACTGCTTGCTGGCGGACCTGACTTCCCAGAAGGGTTGAACGAGAAAGGTGCTTTCGTTAAGCCTACTGCGTTTGGTGATGTGACTAACGATATGGTGATTGCTCAGGAAGAAATTTTCGGACCAGTGATCTGTATCCTTCCTTACAAAGATGAAGCAGAAGCGATTAAGATTGCTAACGACAGTGAGTTTGGTTTGTCAGGCGCGGTATGGTCTGGTGATGAAGATCGTGCTGTTCGAGTGGCTCGTCAAATCCGTACTGGACAAGTTGCTGTTAACGGCGGTGGTTTCAATCCATTCGCACCGTTTGGTGGCTACAAGAAATCTGGTAATGGTCGTGAGCTCGGTGAGTTCGGCATGGTTGACTACCTTGAAATCAAGGCGATCAACAGACCAGGTGCTCCTTCTCCATTGGCAGCAGCTGAGTAGTATTGCTAGATAGTGAGACGGAAGCTATCTGGCTTTCGTTTCGCTAGAGCCGCAGACACAAAAAAGCCGACGTTTACGCCGGCTTTTTTGTGTCTAAAATTTAACTTTATATTTAGCTAAACGGATTGCGTAGTACGATTGTTTCTACGCGATCCGGACCAGTCGATACGATATCAATTGGCGCGCCAACCAGCTCCTCTATACGCGCGATGTAATTGAGCGCAGCCTGGGGTAACTGGTCCATCGCAGTCACTCCGACAGTTGATTCGCTCCAGCCGGGCATCTCTTCGTAGATCGGCTTAAGGCTGCTATACAGATTACTGTCTTCGGGAATCATGTCGATAGTTCCCCGTTTAGTTTCATAACCGACACAGATCTGAATTGAATCGAGGCCATCGAGTACGTCGAGTTTGGTTAGGCACAGACCGGAAAGGCTGTTCACTCTTACCGCGTACCGTACCGCAACCGAGTCAAACCAGCCGCAGCGTCGACCTCGCCCAGTAGTGGCGCCCACTTCATGGCCTTTGTCTGCGAGGTGCTGGCCAATATCGTTAAACAGCTCGGTAGGAAACGGGCCAGATCCAACACGAGTGGTGTATGCTTTAGTGATGCCAAGCACATAATCGAGGTAAAGCGGGCCAAAGCCAGTGCCGGTAGCGGTTCCACCAGCGGTCGTGTTTGAAGATGTGACAAACGGGTAGGTACCAAGATCAATATCCAGCAATGACCCCTGTGCGCCCTCAAGCAGGATGTTTTCTCCTTGTTCGCGCAGGCGATGAAGCATGTCGATGGTATCGGATATCATCGGCTTCATGATAACTGCGTGACCGTTCAGCTCATCCAGGGTTTCAGAAAAGCTTACCGGTTTGGCATCAAAATACTGGGTCAGAATGAAGTTGTGGTACTCCATCATCTCCTTGAGTTTGGCTTCCATGATCTCCGGGTGAAACAGGTCGCCTAGTCGTAGGCCGCGCCGCGCTGCTTTGTCTTCGTAAGCAGGGCCAATGCCTCGGCCAGTGGTGCCTATCTTGTTTTTACCTTTTGCTGCTTCCCTGGCCTGATCCAGCGCGATATGGCTGGGCAGAATGATCGGACAAGCCGCGCTCAGGTGTAGCCGGTTTTTTACTGATACGCCCTGCGCTTCCAGCTCATCGATCTCTTTCAGCAGGGCTTCTGGGCATACCACAACGCCATTACCAATTACGCACTGCACACCTTCGCGCAACATGCCCGATGGGATCAGGTGAAGAACGGTTGTTTTACCGTTGATAACCAACGTATGCCCGGCATTGTGCCCACCCTGATAGCGAACCACAGCAGCGGCCTGGTCGGTAAGTAAATCTACAATTTTACCCTTGCCTTCATCACCCCATTGGGTGCCCAGTACTACAACATTTTTGCCCATAAATAACTCAGTTATAAAATCTTACTTAACGGGTTGGATAACCCAGCTGTTGTTTTGGTATATCAATTGTTCTTTGCAGCGCATTTGAATTGCACCTTCGCTTTGGTTCGGCAAGCCGACAATCACTCTTTTGCCCTGCGATCTTAATTTGGCCACCTGATCCTGAAAATCATGCTGCTGAGCAGGTTGATCAACAAAAATCCCGTTGGGTGTCGGTGCTGGCGTGTCGAGTACTCGCAGAAGTCTGCTCATGTCGATGCTAAAACCGGTGGCAGGTCTGTTTCGACCGAAGGCTTGCCCAACATCATCGTAGCGCCCGCCGGATGCCAGTGCCTGACCCAGTCCTGGTGCGAATGCCGCAAAAACCAGGCCGGTATGATAGTGATATCCACGCAGCTCACCAAGGTCAAAATAGAGATTTACCTCGGGTATTTCAGTGGTCAGTCGTCCCGCTACTACTTTGAGTTGTTCCAGTGCCTGATGAAGCGGATCCGGTGCCGAAGCAAGTACCGATGCAGCGGTATCGAGAATCGCTGCGCCGCCATTGAGGCGTGGTAGTTGTCTTACCATATCAGCCAGTTTGCTGTCCGCTATGTTGGAACTACAAAATTGATCAATTTCATCAAGGGACTTTCGCTGCAATATTTCGAACAGCGTTTCTGCTTGTTGTGCATCAAGGTTGGTTTCTGCTATCAGTGTTCGGAAAATGGTGACGTGACCGAAATCCAGGCTGGCCTTTTCCATTCCTAGCAGCTTGAGGGATTTTGCCAGTAGCAAAATCACCTCAATATCGGCCTCGATACCGGCGTATCCGTATAACTCAGCGCCGATTTGAATCGGTGAACGTGAATCGAGCTTACTGACATTTTTAGTATGCAGAACCGAATCGCAATAGCAGAGCCGCGTTGGGCCTTCGCGATTGAGGCTGTGGGCATCGATACGGGAAACCTGCGGAGTCATATCCGCTCGAATCCCCATCATTCTGCCGGTCAGCTGATCAGTGACTTTGAAGGTTTGTAGATCAAGGTCGCTGCCTGATCCTATTAAAAGCGAATCAAGGTATTCCATCAGCGGTGGCATCACCAGATCGTAACCCCAGCACTGGAACAGGTCGAGCAGATCTCTTCGTTGTTGCTCCAGCAAGCCAGCCTGGGGCGGTAGAATTTCTTCCACGCCATCGGGAAGTAACCATCGGTCAGCAATTGTCATGGGATTCAGTCACGGAGTTATCTAGCGCGTTAATTAATCAAATACAGTAAAAGTGTACCAACAACCATACTGGCTAGCCCGATTCGACGGATGGTCGAGTCACTTAACTCCAGTATAGATTGCACGGTGGTGCGCCATTTGTCCGGCGCCAAAAACGGCATAATCCCCTCGACCACAAGTACCAGGCACAAAGCAATTTCCAAATTATGCCAATTCATGGGGGGTTATTCACGGAATTAATGTCGGAGCTAATGTACCTCGGGCGATGGAGTCGCGCTTCGGTTCTAGCATTTGTTGCGGATTTTACAGAGGCTTGGGGGAAAGGGACAGTAACATTTTCTGAAACCGTGCGATCAGCTTCGTCAGGTAACTGTGAGTTGCTGTTTTAAGCTAAAACTCACAGCTCCCCGACTATTTTTTCTTTTTCGATTAACCGCCTTTGATGTTGTTCATATATTTGAAAAAGTCACCTTTCTGATCAAGTAGCAAAATATCGCCCTTTGAGTTGAAGGTTTCTTTGTAGGCATTGAGGCTTCGATAGAACTTATAGAACTCAACATCTTTATTGTAGGCAGATGCGTAGATCCGAGTGGCTTCTGCATCACCTTGACCACGAATTTTTTCAGATTGCTCGTAGGCGTCGGCTTCGATAATAGTACGTTCACGATCAGCTTTGGCCTTGATAAATTCCGCTTTCTCCTGACCTTTGGATCGTGATTCCCGCGCCAGCCTTTCACGCTCGGAATTCATCCGATCATGTACCGAATGACTAACATCTTCAGGTAGATCAATCCGTTTTACTCGAATATCGATTAGCTCAACCCCAAGCTCCCCAGCGATGGATGCTTCGAGTTGATGCCGGAGTTCCGACATTAACTGTTCGCGCTCACCGCTCACGACTTCGTGCATGGTACGCTCACCAAACTGATTACGTAGTCCAGTGTTAATACGTTGTGCTAGCAATTTGCCCGCCTGGAACGCATCACCGGATGTTGCGGTGTAGTACTTCTCAACATTGGAGATACGATACATCGCGAATGAATCAACGATCAGCGCTTTTTTCTCCTTGGTGAAGTATTGCTCCGGCCGTGCATCAACGGTTAATACCCGTGAATCAAAACGTTTCACTTCGTTGATAAAAGGGACTTTGATATGTAGGCCGGGCGGAATATCCGCACGGGTCATTTTACCAAACTCGAGCAAAACCGCCCGTTGGGTTTCCTGAACGGTATATAGAGTCTGGCCACCGATCAGGGCCACTACGCCAACAATCAGCAAGATTACAACTATTTTTGGATTCATGATTAACGAAGCTCCCGTCGAGTACGAGTAGAAGTTTGTCGTGAGCGAAGCTGGTTTTCAACTTGATTGGAGATATCCCGAATCTGCTCATCAGTTAGGGAGGAAGCGCCAGCTCCAGGAATCGCGCTCGCGCGCTGCTCGCTCATCAGCTTGTCCAGTGGCAAATAGATCATATTTCCGCTGCCCTCAACATCCATCATGATTTTTGAGCTGTTGCTTAATACTGACTGCATTGAGTCAATATAGAGACGTTCGCGGGTTACCTCAGGTGCGGTTTTGTAGGCCGCAAGCAAGTTTTCGAATCGATCCGCTTCACCCTTTGCCTTGGCGACCACCTGTTTTTGATAACCGTTTGCTTCCTCAATCTGGCGTTGAGCCTGACCACGGGCAATTGGCAGAATACCGTTGGCATAGGTTTCCGACTGGTTTATGTAACGTGCTTCATCTTCACGGGCCTTGATGACATCGTTAAATGCAGCCTGAACCTCGCGGGGTGGCTTGGCATCTTCGATGTTGACGTTGCTGACTTCCAGCCCGGTGTCGTATTTATCCAGAGACTGCTGAAGTTTATCGCGTACTTCCAGCGCCACTGCGGAGCGGCCTTCGGTAATCACCGAATCCATTTTGGATGTGCCGACCACGTGACGAAGTGCACTTTCCACCGCATTAGCCAGTACCTGTTCAGGGTTTTTGACCCGTAGAAGGTACGATCTTGCATCGCTAACGACGTACTGAATGGAGAGGGCGACATCGATGATGTTTTCATCTTCAGTCAGCATCGTTTCTTTGTGATTGCTGTAGCGAACCTTGGTTACATTGGCGATTAGCACATTATCAATCAGCGGGATTTTGAACTGCAGGCCCGGCTCTACTGTAGTGTGATATTGGCCGAACCGTAGAATGATGCCGCGCTCCTGCTCATTTACGGTATAAACCGAGTTGAAGCCGAGAACAACGATTAGCGCGATAACCGCAACCGCCGCAAACATACTGTTGGAGCCACCGCTGCCGGCGCTGCCCGTAGAGCCGCCACTGGTTTTTTTACCCTTGCCGCCGAATAAGCCTGCGAAGCTCTCTTTAAGTTTCTCGAGTGCTTCATCCAGATCCGGTGGGCCCTGATTACCATTTTGGTTACCGTTATTGCCCCATGGATCTTTTTTCTTATCGTCGTCACCCGGTTCATTCCAGGCCATAGTACGCTCCAATATTATTGTTTAAAGTTTGAGAGATCTCTTTGTGTAAACAGCGGATAGAAAATCTGTTGTCTACGTTAGATCAAGTAGTGTATTCAGACAGTTTGCTGTTTAAAAAGTTTGTCATATTCTCGACCCGAAATCCGGATCTGCAGGTCAAAATTGCCCTCGGCATCGATCCTTTCTTCCGAGATAGCACCGATCGAATAAAGCTGCGCCCGAAGTTTACCCTGGCTAGCCTGAAGCTTTATTTCCCGATTAATCATACGGCCGGAAAGTCGTTCGCCAATTGCCTGCGATAATAGCTCGATGCCTTCACCCGTTTGGGCAGACAACCAAACCCTTATCGGGTTTCCGTGGCTATCTCTATCGAGTTGTGCAGTTGTACCAGGTTGCTGATCTATTTTATTAAACACCTGTAGTAAAGGTACTTTATCAGCATTGATCTCCAGCAATACTTCCTCAACCGCGGCGATTTTTTGGGATCGCTCGTCATCATAACAATCCACGACCTCCAATAACAGATCAGCCTCACTGGTTTCTTCCAGGGTGGCACGAAAGGCGGTGACCAACTGGTGAGGCAGGTGCCGAATAAAGCCAACCGTATCTGCCAGCACGATATCACCAAGACCTGGGACTTGGGTGCGACGCAGGGTTGAATCGAGGGTCGCAAAAAGCTGGTCAGCCTGATAAACACCGGCTTCGGTGAGACAATTAAACAGGGTTGATTTGCCCGCGTTGGTATAACCAACCAGCGAGATCAAAGGGGTTTCGGAGCGCTGCCGTGAACGGCGACTTTGGTGGCGTTGCTTGCGAACCTTTTCAAGCCGCTTATTGACCGATTGAATCCGCTCCTGAATCATTCGCTGATCCATTTCGATCTGGGTTTCACCAGCACCACGCAGACCAATACCACCTTTTTGTCGATCAAGGTGAGTCCAGCCGCGCACTAGCCGACTCTGCATATGTTGCAGCTGGGCTAGTTCGACCTGAAGCTTTCCTTCGTGGGACTGGGCGCGCTGGGCAAATATATCGAGAATCAAACCGGTGCGGTCAACGACACGACATTCCAGTTTTTTCTCAAGGTTTCGCTCTTGTCGGGGGTTCAGGGTGTGGTTAAAAAATACCACTTCAGCCTGGTTGTTTTCAATCAGCTCTGCCAGCTCATCGAGCTTGCCGGAACCGATAAAATACCCGGGTGCAGGTTGACGCCGTTTGCCCTGTAGCGTGGCAACGGGGATAGAGCCTGATGAAGTAACAAGCTCTTCCAGTTCATGCAGGTCTTCGGAATCCTTCTGATCGGTCAGTTCAAAATGAACCAGAACCGCTCGTTCACCGCTGGTTGGACGCTCAAACAACAACGGCGTGCAACACCTGATTATTCAGCTTGATTACCCTCTGCATCTTCAGCACCTGGCTGAGGTATGCGAACCGGGCGTGACGGTACGATGGTCGAAATAGCATGTTTGTACACCATTTGACTCACGGTGTTTTTAAGTAGAACTACAAACTGATCGAATGAGTCGATCTGTCCCTGCAGTTTGATTCCGTTTACCAGATAAATGGAAACGGGAACCCGCTCTTTCCGCAGGACGTTGAGGTAAGGGTCTTGTAAAGTGTGCCCCTTCGACATGGTGTGCTCCTAAAATTGCAATTTTGCTGTGATTGGTGGCGTAAATAGGTCAATAACCGTTCGCCAAATGAGTTGTATCGCCTTCAAAAGGTACCGATTGAACGAAAGCGTTTCAACACAGCCCCTATATAGTGATACTAGAACAGAATTTCAAGGCTTGATTGAGTTTTTCTGGGTCTTCCATGCTTATCTGCTCGAAATGCCAGTTATTGCGTAGCCAGGTGAGCTGCCGTTTGGCCATCTGCCGGGTTGCGATAATGCCTTTTTCGATCATCTGATCCTGGTCATAAGTGCCATCCAGATATTGCCAAACCTGGCGGTAACCGACAGCTCTGATTGATGGCAGGTTCAGATTGAGTTCAGGGCGGACAAATAGTTCCTGAACCTCTTCGATAAACCCTTGCTCAATCATCTGCCGAAACCGTTGTTCGATCCGTTGATGAAGAAGTGCTCGGTCTTCGGGAATAATCGCGAGGGTAGTCAAATCATAGGGCAGTACGTTTTCGCGGATCTGTAACGCCTGTAGCTCTGTCAGCGTTTGTCCACAAATCCGATATATTTCCAGTGCCCGCTGTAAACGCTGCGGATCATTGGGGTGGATGCGCTCTGCCGAAACTGGGTCAACTAGTGCCAGCTGCCGATGCACCTCATTCCATCCTTTGGTGTCTGCCAGCCTGCCAATTTCTGCGCGCACATCGGGATCACTTTCTGGCAATTTGGCGAGTCCATCTCGAAGCGCCTTGAAGTACAGCATCGTCCCACCTACTAATAGAGGGATGCGCCCAGCCGCGCTAATATCCTCCATCTCCGCAAGCGCATCGGCTCGGAAGTCTGCAGCTGAATAGGGTTGCGATGGGTCACGGATATCAATTAGCCGATGTGGATATGCCTCAAGTGTTTTAGCATCCGGCTTGGCCGTACCGATATCCATACCTTTATATACCAGCGCGGAATCAACGCTGATGATATCGCAGGGCAGCTGCCTGCAAAGCTCAATGGCCAGATCGGTTTTGCCCGATGCGGTAGGGCCCATCAAAAAAATAGCGGGTGGGTTGTTCAAATGTGGATGATTCCGGAGGCAGGTTGCTAATGGCTTAAAAATAGCGTCATATAGCGCGGCATTATAATGAAAACTCTCTGGAAAACCTGTTGTTTATGAGTACTCCCCGATTTTACGGCTGGACGCTTCTCGCCGTGCTAAGTTCGATCTATTTTCTAGTCATTGGCGCATCCTTTTATGGTTTTGGCGTCGCGCTAGCGGCAATGATTAAATCGATGGGCTGGACTCGCACCGAAGCCGCCATTGGCTATTCCATATTCGCATTATCGATGGGTATTGTCGGGCCACTGATCGCGCTTTTTATTCAGCGTTTTAATACCCGAGCCTGCATGTTTATTGGCGGCATACTGACGGTATCCGGCGCGATGCTGACTTTCTATACCGAATCGTTGATGCAGTATTACCTCGGCGCAGGAGTGCTTATGGGTATCGGTGTAGCGATGCAGTCATTTCTACCCTGTTCGCAACTAGTGGCCACCTGGTTTGTAAAAAAACGTGCGCTGGGCATGGGATTGCTGATGGCTTCCGGTGGATTGGGGGCATTTATAGTGGCTCCGTCTTTTTCGTGGTTATTAATTGAAACTGGAAACTGGCGCTACCTTTGGCTGGTCATCGCTATCTGCGGAGCCGTTGCAGCGGTGCTGGCGGTGATATTTATTCGGGAAAACCCTTCCGATATCGGGCAGTTCGCCGATGGTATAGACCCTGACGCGATCAGCGAAACTGAACAGGGTACCGAAAATACTAAGGCCACGGCTGCAATGACGACGGTGATTCAACGGGACTGGAAAGTAGGCGAAGTCGTTCGAACCCATGCATTCTGGATTATTGTGCTGGTGGCAACCGTTGTGATGGCGAGTGTGAATATGGTCAATAGCCAGGTCGTACTGCATCTGACCGATATGGGTTTAACCGCAACCTTTGCGGCATCTGCGCTGGGTATTCAGGGGTTTCTGAGTACCGGCGGAAGATTATTGGCGGGTAGCCTGGGTGATCGTTTTGATCCCAGGAAAATATTGGTCGTTGGTTTGTTCTGCGTGCTGGTGGGAATATTGATTCTATCCATCGCCAATACAACGATCCTTTCTTACCTGTTCGCAAGTCTATTCGGGCTGGGTTTTGGTATGGCGGTGGTTTCTTATTCAACTCTGCTGGCGAACTACTTCGGCTCGCTCTACTTTGCGCAGATTATGTCGGTACTAGGTTTTGTCTCCACCATAATTGGCGCATCGGTACCCGTGCTGGCAGGTTTTGCATACGACTGGCTGGGAAGTTATATCGTAGTGTTTTTGATTATTTCCGGTTTTGCCTTCGTCTCGATGGTGCTCTCAATTGTCATGAGGCCACCGGTTCATCCATCGACCTCTGCTATATAAGGTATGGCGGTTGCAGAAAAAAACTAACACAACATTACTATGGCGAATCCTGCTGATCATCAGCATGGGCCCGTCCGGCGCAGTTTTGGTGCTCATTGCCAGTGCGATCTTGATTGAATCACCACCTCCCAGTACGACAGGTAATAATATGGGGGATGTTATATTGGGGCTCTACTACTCTTTTTGGGGTCTTGTTGGTTTTAGTATCGTGGCTCCAATTCTTGCGTTTTGCCTTCAGGGGAAGGTGCTGCGCAATGCCTCATTGATCATTGTCAGCCCGTTGGTATTGGTATCGCTTTTCGCTCTGTATGTAACGTATAACCCTTAAACCAAAAATAACCTAATTGCTGGGACAGCAGCAGGAGCGAGGTTAAATGCACCATTTCTCTCAGCAGGCCAGGCAATTTTTTCTGCTATTGCTGATGCTAATTTCGCTGCTAACACCAGCGCGTGCTGAGCAACCATCATCGGATCAGATTCTCATTCTGGATGCATCTGGCTCCATGTGGGGGCAGATCGACGGTACCAATAAAGTGGTGATTGCTCGTGATGTTTTGGGTCGGCTGATTCAAAAGCTATCCGATGATGTTCAGGTTGGGCTAGTTGCGTATGGGCATCGCCGCAAAGGTGATTGTGATGACATTGAAACACTCACAGCTGTTGCACCAATCGATAAAGCCACGCTGATCACCACCATTAATGATCTCAATCCCAAAGGTAAAACCCCCATATCGGATTCCATAAAACAGGCGATTGGTCTGGTACGGAATTCGGAACAACCAACCAATATCATATTGGTTAGTGATGGTTTGGAGACTTGCGGTGGTGACCCTTGCAAAGTGGTTAGCGATGCCAAAGCAGCCGGTGTGAAGTTTGTTATGCACGTAGTTGGCTTTGGCATTGAGGCTAACAAAAATGTGGCGTCGCTGGAGTGTGCAGCACAGGCCGGAGACGGGCTTTATTTCGATGCAAATAGTGCTGATGAGCTCAGCGCCGCACTGGAACAGGCCGTGGAAAAACCACCGCTGGTGACGGGTGGTTTTCTCTCAATTAAAGCAGTGGCCAACGGTGACCTGTCAGATGTGGCTATTCAGATCACCGATGCAGCGAGCGGTGATGATGTTGCTAGTGGCCGAACCTATCGCTCCGATCAAACGAATCCTCGCAAACTACTGTTGCCAGCAGGTCGTTACAAGGCGACGATTCGAGCGCTTGAATTTAGCGGCAGTAATATTCGCAAGCTCGATGATATTGTGATTGTTGAAGACGAAACGGTTGAACACCGTTTCGATTTCAGCTCCGGGAAAATCAGTATAAAGGTCGTGCGTAATGGCCGGCTCAGTGATGCCGGGGTGCGCATCACGCCTGTAGGTGAGAAAAAATCAGCTGAGAAAAAACCGGTTGCCAGTGGTCGCACCTATACCAGCGAAGCCCAGAATCCCTCAGTTTCTGCCTTGAATCAGGCTAAACCAGTGACCTCAAAAATTGGGGTGATTAATGCAGAAACTGGCAAGTGGATTGCCCAGGCTCGTTCGCGCTCAAAGCCTACTGAGTTTCATCTGCCACCGGGCAACTACCGGGTAAAAAGCACTGCCCTTAAAACCAAAAACAGCATACCGCAGGAGCAGCGGATTACCCTTGAAGTGGGAAAAACCGCTGAACTGGTTATGGATTTTGCCCTGACAAAAGGAGAATAAACAATGCGTTTCTTACTTTCTATAGTTGGTCTGTTGCTACTTGTATCCTGTACTACAGCTGAAATTGGTAGTAGTTGTGAACGAAAAGGTGACAGCTTCCTGGCTCGTCATAACTGTGATAACCAATGTCTTGCATGGCCAGTGCGCTGTGGTGATGGCACTCAGGTTGCTGCACCGAATATCTGCTCGGGCATGCAGGAGTGTTCGTTGAATAACCCCTGCCCGGATCAACAGGTCTGTGCCGTTAGTGGTGGCAATAATTACTGCGTGCCACTGACACTTTGCCCCAGCGGTATTCCCACCGACCAGCCGTCATCAGATGAATTTCAAAAAGAGATACAACAAAAACGGGACAACAGGCCCACCACAGCAACCCCGGGGTGAATTGATAGACAGAGCAGAAATGGCAATGGGAATCCGCGGTTTGTGAGGCATGATGGAATTTAACAAACAGGCCTGCGTGTTTTTGTTCATTTCAGGAGAAAACCATCGCATCATTTTTATTGCCTAATCCGCTGGTAATTAGCTCTGCATCGGTTGGTGTGAAGAGCCACATGCGACTGAAGCGATTACTGCTGGTGTTGATCATGCTGAGCCCGAATTATGTTATGGCGGTATCGGCATCCACTTGCGAGGCAACACCAAAGCGCCACGCAGTACAGATTAATGGTGCTGTCGCTGGCGAACGGAGGTTTGCCCAAACAGTGGGCGGCAGGTGGCTGTACACGCTGGAACCCTCAGCATATGGCTGGGATATGCGCTTGCGTGATAAAGATGGCGTCGATTTAAGCCAGATCACCCCACCGTTTCGTTTAGCCCCTAATCCTCGCGAGATTTACGGCTGGCATTTTAGGAATGCTGCCAACACTGCAAAAAACAGTGGTGACGTTAATGCGCCACAGCATGTACGCCTGTTCCAGTTCTCTGCGAGCTTGAGTGGTACCGGTGGTTTTCGTCCGCCTTCGGGCACAGCTAGTCCTCAACAGATCGACCCCGACAACGGCCGTGGTGCACTGACGATCCTCGATATGGGCTTAGCCGATCTTGAGCCAGAGCAAAAAGCTCGAATGAACTACCTGAAATTCCATGTTTGTCTGACCTGGCTCAAAACTGAGCAAGAGATCACCGAGCAGGATAATGCACAAAGCCCACTCTTTCTGGATGAAGAACGTGAACGCATATTTGGCTGCGGGCTGGATCCAAACCAATATGAACTATCTGCCTGGATACTGCCGCGTTGGCGTAGCGGTGATCTGGACGGGGACGATGCTATTGATGAGATCGCACCTGTAGTAAGGAGATCAGACCAGCGCAAAGGCATTGTCATATGCCGGGCTGGCGCCTGGTTGTCGATCATTGGTTACGGTCAACCGGCACAAATTCCATTGCAGACCAAAGAGGGTGAGCCAGCATTGGAGACCTATTTCACTCTGGCTCAATATCTTGGTCGCAGTGAATACTGGAAAGTGAAGCGGGCCAAAAATGGTGGAGACCACCTTGTTCTGGGTCGCTGGGAGAAATCGGAAGTTGTCATCTATTGGGACGGAAAACAGTTTATCCATGAATTGCTCTGGGTGATAGTAGAGCCATGATCTCCTTTAGCGTGTAGCAGGCTGCTTTTTATACCTCGACGAACCAATTTGTCGCGGTATTATGGTCAGACAGGAACCTGATTGATCTTATATCTTAGAGGGAATTTGTATGAAAAAAGTAATATGTACATTGGTGCTTATGAGTATCGCATCGCCGGTAGCCTTTGCGGCGGATGTTGATGCGTTGATTAAATCAAAACTCAGCGAAATAAAGGAAACTACGGATAGCATGGTTTCATATGTTGAGGACGGTAATCCACGTGCCGCCCTAAAAGAGCTAGAGTGGCTCAGGAGCCTGATAGCGCCTATCGAGATTGAGATTATCAAGGAAACACTGTTCCTTGATAAGGTCGGTGAATTCAGCGCGACAGGCCCGGCTACCTATCAGAGCGCGATGAGCGTTACCACGATCAAAAGGGAATACCGAAACGGTGACACCGTCATGAAAATGCAGCTTATTTCAATGGGTTCCCCCGGTGCAGCTAACCCTATGGCTAACTTTGCAGCACTGGCTCAGCAATATGGGCAACAGCAAAATCAGGTGCGCCTGGGCCGACGAATCATGGCGAATGTGATGCCGCAGGGCAGTTCAACCAAACTGATGGCAGCGATTGGTGGCTATAATTTTGAGGTCAAGGGAGAGAATGAAGATCAGGTCATTGCTTTTGCCAAAGCACTGCCAATGAAAAAATTTGAAACCTATGTGGGGAAGGACTAAATCTGTTTCAGGCACCAGCGTGTTACCAGATTTTGTAGCCGGGCACGCTATATGCCCGGCAGATACAGCCCGGTTGGTGCAAACAGCGCCTAACCCAAAAACAACCGATAAGCATCATTGTCCGTTTCTCGCTCAAAGGGATAACCCACCTGCTTTAAAAACTGATTGAGCTTTTTTTGATCCTGTTTGGGAACCTGAATGCCCACCAAAATCCGGCCATAGGCCGCACCATGGTTTCGGTAATGGAACATCGAAATATTCCAGTTTTGGCCAAGGGTATTTAAAAAATTACTGAGCGCGCCGGGGCGTTCCGGAAACTCAAACCGGAATACTTGTTCATCAGCAATCTGCTGCGCATGACCACCGACCATGTAACGAATATGCAACTTGGCCACTTCGTTATCGCTCAGGTCCACAACCGGATAACCCTTTTCCCCCAGGCTGTTCAGCAATAACGTTTTTTCATTGGGCGAATCGGGATGATGTTCCGGCAACTGAACGCCGACAAAAATCTTCGCATCCTGACCCTGGCTATAGCGATAGTTGAATTCGGTGATATTACGTTTGCCCAACGCAGTACAAAATGACTTAAAGCTACCGGGTTTTTCCGGAATCGTTACACAGACAAGCGCTTCACGTTTTTCGCCCAGTTCTGCACGCTCGGCAATATGCCGAAGCCGATCAAAATTCAGATTCGCGCCGCTTTCGATCACCAACATGGTTTGATCGGTGCATTGATGCTGGTCGATATATTTCTTCATGCCGGCAATCGCAGTCGCACCCGCAGGTTCCGCAATGGAGCGGGTATCATCAAAAATATCCTTGATCGCCGCACAGATCTCATCCGAGTTCACCGTGATCACCTGATCAACGGTCGATTTAATAACCCGGAATGGTTCTTTGCCGATCTGCGCAACCGCAATGCCATCGGCGAAAATACCGACATGTGGCAACGTAACCCGGCGGCCACTTTTCATCGCCGCGCTCAGGCAGGCGGATTCATCCGCTTCGACCCCAATAACCTTTATTTCGGGTCGTACAAATTTAACGTAGGCCGCAATACCCGCTAACAAACCACCTCCACCGACGGGTACAAAAATCGCATCAATCTTGCCGGGGTGTTGTTTTAGCATCTCTACTGCAACGGTGCCCTGGCCCGCAATCACGTCCACATCATCGTAGGGGTGAACGTAACTCAGCTGTTTTTCCTCGGCCAGTTTTTGTGAATGCTGAAACGCTTCATCAAAGGTATCGCCAATCAGCACCACCTTTCCGCCGTGGCTGCGCACCGCATTCACCTTGATAGGTGGTGTGGTTTTTGGCATCACAATGGTTGCCTTAATGCCTAAGGTCTTTGCCGATAGCGCAACACCCTGGGCGTGATTGCCAGCCGAGGCACAAATAACCCCAGCTGCTTTTTGCTGATCGGAAAGCTGGGCAATCTTGTTGTAAGCGCCTCGCAGCTTGAAAGAGTGCACCGGCTGAAGGTCTTCACGTTTCAGAAAAATCTGATTACTGAATCGTTGGCTCAAACTCGGCGCAGGCTGCAAAGGCGTTTCGATCGCGATTTCGTAAACCCGCGCATCGAGGATCTTCTTTAGATATTTTTTTGGCATTTTCTGTACGTTATGTTCGATAGTTGGAATCAAGGCTACTTCCTTGAATCGTCGCAAAGTATAATCGATCTGGTACTCCATCAATACATGGTTGTCGGAGTACTTTCTGTTCTTGAGAGCACAAAACCATTCTCCACCCTATTCGAGAGATATCACCATGACCCAGGATGAACTAAAGCAACTCGCCGCCGATGCCGCCGTTAAAGAAGTGGAGACGCTAATCGATTTTGAATCGATAGTCGGGGTGGGTACTGGCTCCACCGTTAACTTTTTTATCGATGCATTGGCCGCAATCAAAGGCAAATTCGACGGTGCGGTTTCCAGCTCGGAAGAGAGCACCCGCCGACTTAAGGAAAAAGGGATCCCGGTTTACGACCTGAACGGGGTAGGCGAGGTTGCCGTGTACGTCGATGGTGCCGATGAAATTGATGACCAGCTACAAATGATCAAAGGTGGAGGTGCAGCCTTGACTCGGGAGAAAATCGTCGCAGCTATCGCCACCAATTTTATTTGCATTGCTGATCAAAGCAAACAGGTCAAAATGCTCGGGACCTTTCCATTGCCGGTAGAAGTGATACCGATGGCGCGCAGCTACGTGGCCCGACAGATCGTAAAAATGGGTGGTGATCCTGTATACCGCGAAGGCGTAACCACCGACAACGGCAACGTGATTCTCGACGTGTATAACCTGAAAATTGATACACCGGTTAGAGTGGAAGAACGGCTGAACAATATAGTCGGTGTAGTCTGCAACGGTTTCTTTGCGGCAAGACCTGCAGATCAGTTGTTGCTGGCAACTCCAGATGGAATTGTAAATACTAAAAAATAGTGGCGTGACTTGCTCAAAACAGGGATACGAACAATGACAACCGGTAGCTGCCTTTGCGGCGATGTGAAATTTGAGATTGAAGGCGAGCTAGCGCCGATACAAATTTGCCATTGTGCGCAATGCAGAAAAGCCCAGGGCAGTGCATTTGTAACCAATATTCCCGTAGAGGAATCAAAGCTCAACTTTATAACGGGAGCAGATCTGCTATCTTCCTTTGAATCCTCCCCGGGTAAACAAAGGAACTTTTGCCCTAACTGCGGTTCACCTGTCTACAGCAAAACCGTCAAGATCCCCGGTGTAGTTCGCATTCGAGCTGGTTTGCTGGATGGAGATCTGAATACGACACCAATTTGTCATTTCTATGTTTCTAGTAAAGCTAACTGGTTAGCTATTGCTGATGATCTGCCGCAATATTCCGGAGCTTATAAGCCGTCACATGCAACCTAAACCTGAAAGAAAAATTATGTTTGGCCCAGCCCGAAACAGGCAATCACCCAGGAATATGTCAAAGCTATAATTAGCCGCCTGGCGGTAGAAGAATTCGGAGTTTCTGTTAAGGAAAAGAAAGAGGTCATCATGCTTGGCGGCAATGCTTAATATATCTCGTGGATACATGTACCGGAAATTGAAAAATTGTTATGACAAAAAAAGAATTGAGTGAACAGGACTTACAAAAGATGACGCGGGGGTGGAAATATTTCGGGTTTCCAGTTTTGATCGTAGGGCTGATTGCTGTTTTTACACTATTTAAACTAGAGGAAAAAGGAATAACATCATGGTTGAATATTGGTAGTTTACGGCTAGATGATCAGCAGCAACAAAGCTATCTCGAACAAACTAACGCACTATCGTTTGAAAAACTGTCTGATCAATTTTCATACCTTACCAACAAGCGGTCGACTGTTAATCAACAAGGGATACTGATAGTAACGTACAACGGAACTTATTTAGATAGCCAGAAAAGGTTAAGAAACTACCAGTCTATAAAGAAGGTTGATCTGGCTCATTTAGACCAAATGGTTTTCACTGCGCCCCAAAGCAATAGCCAAAAAAGTAGAGATCGATGGTCGATACGAGTGTTTTGTTCCGATAAGCTAGCTTGCATAGTTGAATCTATAAAACGAGGGCATGATGGTGAGAAAAAAACTACCGTTAGTTATGATGAATTGATAGAGGTCGAAGGCACCGACAATGCTCGTTTTGCTTTGGCGATTCTAAATCGTTTGATTAGCGGGTATGGTGGTAAATCTGAGCTAGATCAAGCCAAAGGCGTGATTCATATCTATAACGAATACAAGAATAATTGAATTCACTTCCAGTATCGTCGGTTGAGGTGAGTAGTCAAAGAGCATCGTCTTCAAGTTACATCCAGCTAAATGTGCTGTTGATCTCTATCAGTGCTAGAGGAGCCGATTTCATTACATTGGTGCGAAGGTGCTGACAATTGACGAAAAACAATGTCGGGCCCTAAGGAATTGATATATTTTCTCGAGCGATAAAATCATAACTACCGTTTCGTTGTGCTAACAACGCATTCACAGGAGAAAAATCATGCTGCAATTGGTTTTAATCGTAGCTGGACTGCTCGTCTTGCTATTGGTTATTCCGTTTATATTGTTGCAGGGGCCAATTGAGCGCGGTGATCGCTGACATGAAAATTTAGAACAGGTAATGCCTCTGCTTGCTCTTTCTGTCTGGCTTTATTTGTATCAATGCTGAGAGTTAATTGAGGTACAGGCGCGGTCGTATTTTGGATGGTCAATGCAGCACTATTGCCTCGTGTGGTATCTTCAATTAACGAATCATAAAATTTTTTAGAGTGTTTGTCTTTCGACGTTTGGCTGGGGGGCCCCCTTCAGTTTGGGGTTTTTCTCAGTTAGCCGTAATCGTTTCATGTATATGAACATATCCAAAGAATATATAAACAATGTTAGTGGAATAAAAAACTCCCTATATTCTGTGATTTCCCATGATCGAACAAAAAGTTCACCATTTTCTAAAAATTGAATTTGGCTAAAAACAGCAATCAGGATTGCAAGCAAAATAACCTTTTTGTCATTCCTGTTGGGCCCAAGTAAAAAGAATGTGATCAAGACCAACAGGCTACAAAAAAAGGCTATCTGAGTAAAAATGATATTCCACATATCAAAGTTATATGCACAAGCGGTTGAACCTATAACAGCAATAAATGGGCGCGCTACAAATATTCGAAGGTAGTTGTTATTTGATATGGCGGGAAACAAAAACCTGAAAAACGGAAGCATAACCAGGAACAGGAATGCACCAAAGTAATAGATGTTCTCGATTGGGTTTGTATAGAAATTGTGTAAATTAATTTCAAGTTGAATGTTGGCATGGAATTCTTTTGGGGTTTCAATTCCAAGAACTCGCTGAAGCCATGAAACCTCCTCCATCGCCATCACAAAAAAGAGTAGTGACAAGAGGGCTGCGGATAATTGAGTGCCCCGGGGGGTGCGCGCAATATTACGGCTCTGTAGGAAAGAAAGAGCGACAGTGATACTACTGCCGAAAAGCAATATCGCAGATGCCCACTCGATTAAGTTATCTTCCAAGGATAGTGTACTAAAAGTTGCTGGTTTGAAGATGAATATGGCTACAAACACCGACGAAATAGTGAGCACGCCTAATATGCTTGCTTTTTCGAGGCGCGTTCCAGCGCTGATCTCTGGTCTTGCCGTTCCTCTATTACTAATCAAGCTCCAGAATATGGCAACCATCGAGATAAAAATTGTTATGCTGCGAAGGGTGTATTCGGGCGAAAAATCTGGTGGTGCCTCTGTGAGTATGCCGGCGCCCCAGTACCATTTGTCCAGACTTATGACCGCCACTAGCCCAGTGCAGCCCAATAGAAATGCTACGTATCCGGATGCGGTAAAACGTTTGATATTTACGATATTCAATTGCTGGATTCGGCAGGAGCTTGTTTGTTTTTTGACAAGGTTAGGCCTGGAAAGGCGCGGAAGAAACGGGTGTGTTGTGCCCCTTGAAGGTTAGCACAAATGGTATGTCGTCTACTTAAGTGCACTGAGTTGTAAACTGATAGTTTCGGTTCATCGTCAATTCAAGCCTGTCGAAACGGTGTAACGCACCAACCCCCGCAGGTGTCCCTGTTAAAACAATGTCGCCGGGTTCCAGGGTGAAGTAACTGCTCATATAAGAAAGTAATTCTGGAATGGCGGTAATCATATCCCGGCTATTACCTTGTTGCCGTATCTCACCATTAATAGTCAGTTGCAGTTCGGTTTTATCCAAAGGGTTCAGCTCTGAAACCGGAACCCATTCGGACATTGGACAAGCACCATCAAAACCCTTGGCTATTTCCCAGGGGTGGCTTTGTTTTTTTAGTTGGGTTTGCAGTTCTCTAAGCGTCAGGTCGAGTGCTATGCCGGTAGCTTTTATCGCCTGGCTGGCTTGTTGGGAGCTGGCATTTTTTAGCGGCTTGCCGATCAGCAATGCAATTTCGGTTTCATAATGGCAGCCGCCCTGTTCTTCCCTTAGTGGAATTGGCTCACTCAGTGGTACAAGTGCGGTGCTGGGTTTGATAAATAGTATGGGTTTTTCAGGAATCGGATTGTTGAGTTCTTTGGCGTGGGCGGCGTAGTTGCGGCCCACGCAGACTACTTTGCCTGCGGGTAAATCAATCACATCGCCGTTTAACCAGCGGTGTTGGTAGCCCGGTTTTAAACCATCAGACATCGAACAGTTTTCCGGGGTTCATGATGCCGTTGGGGTCAAACACGGCTTTGATCGCTTTCATCGCAAAAATCTCTTCTTCGCTGCGACTGAAGTGCAGATAGTCTTTTTTCAATAGACCAACACCGTGTTCGGCGGAGATGCTGCCGCCAAGTTGTTCGACAAATTCAAACACTTTGGGGCTGACTTCGCCGCAGCGTTGGGTGAATTGCTCGGTACTGAGTGCTTCCGGTTTTAGGATGTTGAGGTGCAGGTTGCCGTCGCCGATGTGGCCAAACCAGATGATTTCGAAGTCTGGATATTGTTGCGCCACGAGCTGGTCTACCTTCTCGATAAAGGTGGGCATTTGCGAAACGGTTACCGAGATGTCGTTTTTGTAGGGGGTGAAGTGGGAGATTGATTCGGAAATGTCTTCCCGCAGTCGCCACAGGTTTTTGGCCTGGGTCTGGTTTTGGCTCATGACACCGTCGATCACCCAGCCGGATTCTACGCAGGTTTCGAAGGTCTGCATCGCCTGTTCGGTGGTTTGTTCTGAAACCGCTTCGAATTCGATCAGGCAATAATAGTTGGGACCAGCCTCGAAGGGACGCTGCAATGAATGGCGCGCCAGAACCTTTTGTAGTGCCTGTTCGGAGAAGAATTCAAAGGCTGAAATTGCCAGATTTTGCTGGAAGGCTTCAAGCACCTTTAATATCGCACCGAAGCTGTCGACGCCGAGTACCAGTACCGGGCTGTCTTTTGGTATTCGGGTGAGCTGAATAGTCGCTTCGGCGATTAAACCCAATGTGCCTTCGGAGCCGATAAACAGATGCCGAAGGTCGTACCCCGTGGCGTTTTTGGTGAGGCCTTTGTTGAGGTCGAGCAGCTCACCTTTGCCGGTGACTACTTTGAGCCCTTTGATCCAGTCCCGAGTCATGCCGTAACGGATCACTTTTATGCCCCCTGCGTTGGTGGCGATGTTGCCGCCAATCTGGCTGGAGCCGGCGGAGGCAAAATCGACCGGATAGTACAGCTGGTTTTGTTCGGCGAATTCCTGCAGTTGCTGGGTGACAACACCAGGCTGGCAAACTACGGTTTGGTTGATCGGATCGAAATCGCTGATCTGGTTCATATAATCAAAGGAGACCACCAGTTCGCCATTGCAGGCCATCGCGCCGCCACTCAAACCGGTGCGCCCGCCGGAGGGTACCAGCGCAACTTTGTGTTGGTTGGCTAGTTGTGCGATCTGCTGAATCTGATCGATCGTTTTTGGGAATACGATTGCCGAGGGCGCGGGCTCATAAAAGTGGGTAGAGTCCCGGCCATGTGATTCCAGGCTTTGGCTATCGGTGCGCCATTTGTCGGCCCCGACCAGCGCGATGATTTGCTCACAGAATGTGGCGGGTAGCTTAGTGGCAGACGTGGTGTTTTGCTCAGTGTTCATGGGCGCTCTACAATTTCGCTTTGTAACTTTTTGGAGCGCGCATGGTATCATGCGCGCCCTCAATTTTCCGATGCGCGCGCCGGTGTTAACGGGCCGCCAAGTAAGGTGACTGTAACGATGACTAAAAAGAGATCGTTGGACAAAAGCAAGATTCGGTTTTTGATGCTCGAAGGTGTCCATAAGTCGGCGATTGAAGCGCTTAATCGTGAAGGCTAC
Organism: Pseudomonadales bacterium; assembly: GCA_019090315.1. Taxonomy (GTDB): domain Bacteria; phylum Pseudomonadota; class Gammaproteobacteria; order Pseudomonadales; family JAHRWD01; genus JAHRWD01. The sequence continues at coordinate 3,121 of JAHRWD010000117.1, read as the reverse complement.
AGCGAAATTATTGAGCTTAGTGGCGCGCTGCCCGAAGAGGAGTTAATTGAGAAAATTCGTGATGTGCATTTCGTTGGTATTCGCTCACGAACTCAGCTGACCGAAAAGGTGTTTGCTGCGGCCAATAAACTGGTTGCGGTGGGTTGTTTTTGTATCGGTACCAATCAGGTCGATACCGTAGCGGCGATGAAAACCGGAGTGGCGGTATTTAACGCGCCATTCTCCAATACCCGTAGTGTTGCCGAACTGGTAATGGCAGAGATGATTTTGCTACTGCGCGGCGTACCGGAAAAAAGCGCCGGAGCGCATCGAGGAGACTGGAAGAAGTCTGCGACTGGTTCTTACGAAATTCGAGGTAAAAAACTAGGCATTGTCGGTTACGGCAATATTGGTATGCAGCTGGGGGTGATGGCGGAATCGCTCGGTATGCAGGTGTTCTTTTATGATGTGCTGACCAAGCTGCCTCTTGGTAACGCGCAGCAAATTGCCAGCCTGGAAAAGCTGATGTCGAGCTGTGATCTGATCAGCCTGCATGTGCCGGAAACGCAATCGACCCATACGATGATTGGTGAAACTGAGTTAGGTTGGATAAAGAACGGAGGTATTTTGATTAACGCCTCCCGTGGCACGGTGGTGGATATCGATGCGCTTTGTGCTGTGCTGGAATCTGGCGTGCTGGCTGGTGCTGCGATTGATGTATTCCCGATTGAGCCGCGTAGCAATAAAGATGAGTTTATCTCGCCATTGCGGGGCTTCGATAATGTGATTCTGACTCCGCATATTGGCGGCAGCACGATGGAGGCCCAGGCAAATATCGGCGAAGAGGTTGCGGAGAAGCTGATCAAGTATAGCGATAACGGTACTTCGGTTTCATCGGTTAACTTTCCGGAGGTTGGTCTTCCTGCTCACCCGGACAAGCATCGCCTTCTGCATATCCATCACAACGTGCCCGGCGTGATGTCGGAAATTAACCGGGTGTTTTCAGAGGTGGGGGTGAACATCAGCGGGCAATATCTGCAAACCAATGAAACGATTGGTTATGTGGTGATCGATATTGATGTGGCCCACAGCGATATCGCGCTGGATAAGCTTCGGTCGGTTGAGGGGACTATCCGGACTCGCGTTCTATTCTAGTGCAGCTATTCGCTGGTTGGTGGATTGATGATTTGATCTACCGCTTTAAATATCTCATCTCGAATCGGGTCGCTTTCATTTACAAGATGATGGCGACCTTCATCTAAATAGTGAATCTGCGGCTGCCTGAATTTCTCCTGTATTTTGGGGATGTTGTATTGCCAGTCGACGGTGCTATCCACCTTGCCCTGTATCACCAACGGTGAAAGTTCACTTTCCGGCAGCTTGTGAAACTCCTTTAACCACTGTTTAAGTGCAGTAACCCATTGCAGCTGCAAAATTACCGGTTGCAGTGGATCGTCATTTTTGAGGAAGCGCAGGAATTCAACATCGTTAGAGTTTTCTGTAAATACACGCTTTTGTGATCGAATAAAATATTTCCCTGCGCTGTGCTTTGCGCTGGATATGCGCCAGTTAGTCGGCCTGACTAGCGGCGCAAAAAAGATCACTTCATTAAACGGGTTGCTGTGTTGGGCTGATGGTAATCGCAGCAGATAATCCATCGTAATCGCACAGCCAGCACTTTGAGCCATGATATGCCTGGGCTGGGTTGCGGATTCAACCCCTTCAAAAATCTGTATGCAGATTGTGAGTACCTCTCGATATTGCTCGAAGCTTTCTATCGACGCGCGTGGGCCGCTGGAAAGGCCGTGGCCTGGATGATCGTAGGCGACGACCGAAAATCCGTTGATCAGACAATATTCGATCAGATGTCTGTATAGCCCGACATGATCAAAATACCCATGCAGGATAAATACGGTTCCGCGGGAAGGCTGGCTTTCCGGGTAGTAGTAATGTGCAGCGATATTAAAGCCAGCAGCCGGGAAGAATCCAAACTGGTGGCGGATGCCGATCAACCAGTTTTCGAAGTCGATACCGTAAAACCGAAAATAACTGGTCTCAGTTTCGGTTGGTGTGCGTGCGTTGCCTGGCTCAAAGGATTTTATTTCGGCAAGAAGAGCGGGAGGGGAGAAAGACAATTTCATAGGAGGGGTTGTTTAATAGTCGAAGTGGTTGTTTATTGAGCAATTTTGGAGTTGGTGGTATTATTCGAGCCTACTATAGAGATACGCAGTAAAGAGTATAAATCAGGCGGGTTGAGATGAGTGCAGTATTAGCGAGTAACGATACCGGCGGGCAGTTAAAATGCCTATGGCAGCATCCTTATTATGATCGAAGAAAGTCGATGGGGGTTTTTAATCTCCGTCATCTTGGGGTAGGAGGGCGCCGTACATCGAAGAATACAGAAACTGCTATCTCCAATACCTATGTTGATATTTATGACAGGTCTTTAGCTATAGATGTGTTTATCCTGATGTTTATGAGCGCATTGGGTGTGGTGCTTGCTCAGGTATTGCAGATTACAGACGCGCATCAACTGAGCAGCGTGGTCAATTATGTGTCGCGGTCAGCCGGTGATGCGTTGATTCCTCTAGTGATGGGGGTGACGGGTTTGGTGGCTGTCTTTCTGGTGATTTATCACAACTTTGTTATTTTTCAGGTGCTGCGTGTCCGTACGATGCTTCGGGCGCTGACGGTGCTTTACTCTGCTGCCGTTCTATGTGAAATTTATTTGTTGGTGAATTAGTCCGGGTTTCAGCATCTTGTCTCCCAATGTGCGAGCCTTCATCGACGGATCGAAATGTCATCTCAGTGGTTCCTCTATTGACCAGCTAAGTTGATCCGCAGCAAATTTCTCCCCAGTTTTGTATTCATTCGTTTGTATTCAAATGTTTTTACCTTATGATCTCTGTGCGGACGATATCGGTTCTGTACTTTGATCCAATCTTATACCTTATTTGGTGCTCTCTGAGTCATTAAATGGTTTGTGGATTGCAGGAACGTGTCGAAGCCTTTTTATCGAGTACGGCAAACATTTGTTGTTGATGCTGTTTGAACTCCTTATTACAACTAATAACTCCCTGGGAGATAGATATGCGTGAAGTAGTGATTGTAGACAGTGTAAGAACCGGGTTGGCGAAATCCT
>JAHRWD010000116.1 GCA_019090315.1 Pseudomonadales bacterium | reverse complement strand
CTAGAGTTCGTCGGCAGCGTCAGATGTGTATAAGAGACAGGCATATATGTTTTTTACCTTTAAATTGGTTGGAACGGTCCGAAAAAAACTTCAAGAAGTTAGAACAAATACAGTAATTCGAAAGCAACTAGGTCTGAATGGGCTTCTAGAAACGTTTTCAATCTGTTACTTGGTTTCGATTGTATGGGATGGGCAGATCTCATCGGGACATTTGTTGGCTAATCCATTATTTTGGATGGTGTTATTTAGAATGATTTCATATAAAAGCGTATCCACACTAACTCGACAGAGCGTACCCGAGACGGAATATATCGCGAAAGTATAGTTTGATATTTTTTAAATTGAAAAGTTGAATAGATTTGTAAATTAGTAAGCCCGGCTTAGGTAACTATATTGCTGGGTTCTTTTTGGGGTTGGCCGTTAATACCAAGTATCGACTGAGATATGCATATAGCTAGTATTTTTTATGTTCTATTCGAACCTTAAAATTTTCTTTGGATTTTGATTCGTCAATTTCAAACAAACGGAAAAGTTTAACTTGTTTTAAAAATAAAGAGAGTTTTTAAGTGAAAAAATATATACAGAGACTTGATCAATTCTATCTCCCGGCTGGTTTTCGTGGAAGGTCAGCTATTGTTGTTCAATTATGGTGGATTGTTCAGGCTACATTATTTTTGCACTCGCCTCAATTTATGTATGCATGGCGCAATTGGCTATTGAGACTATTTGGAGCAACTATTGGCAAGCATGTCATTATCAGACCAACGGTACGTATTACCTACCCCTGGAAGTTGACTATTGGAGATTATTCATGGGTTGGAGACCATGCAGAACTGTATACGTTAGGGCCTGTTACTATCGGTAAGCATGCGGTGATTTCTCAAAATAGCTATTTGTGTACCGGGAGCCATGACTATAAATCAGAGTCCTTCGATATTTACGCAGAGCCCATCGTGATAGAAGATGAGGCGTGGGTTGCTGCAGATGTTTATGTTGCTCCAGGTGTCACTATTGGCCGTGGTGCCGTAATTGGTGCACGCAGCTCTGTTTATACAGATATGCCGTCAGGTATGGTTTGTATTGGAAGCCCTGCCAAGCCAGTGAAGCCACGGCTGTAAACGTAATGATGCGGTTTGTACTCTACAGTATTAACTATTCTCCAGAGCTTACTGGTATTGGTAAGTACAATGGCGAATTAGCGGAAAGCCTATCTGCCAGAGGCATTGATACACATGTAATAACAGCCCCGCCATACTACCCCGAATGGGAAATTCATAAGGGTTATAGAAACCGTTGGAGTAAGCAAGCCGATAAAGATGTTCTGATTTATCGTTGCCCCCTTTACGTGCCTCAAAAAATTACGCTTGTTCGTCGCTTGATACATTTATCCAGTTTTGCACTCAGTTCGGCTTTCCGTTCGGTTTCACTACTTAGGCTCAAGCCAGATGTACTGTTTGTTGTTCAGCCAACGCTGTTCTGCACGCCAGCGGCATTGCTTTACTGCAAGCTGACGGGCGCAAAGTCGGTGATGCATATCCAGGATTATGAAATAGATGCAATGTTTGGGTTGGGAATGATGCAACGGGGTTTTCTCGTGTCAACCATAAAGAGAGTTGAGTCCTGGTTGATGGCACGCTTTGATCTGATTTCAACAATTTCCCACAGCATGTTAGAAAACGCGAAAGCTAAAGGTGTTGATACCAGAAAGCTATTGCTGTTCCCCAATTGGGCAGACATTGATTTTGTTACGCCGGATATTGATGGCTCCTCTCTTAAAGAAGAGTGGGGTTTTTCGACGGAAGATAAAATTGTGTTGTATGCAGGTAACATGGGTGAAAAGCAGGGGTTAGAGGCCGTATTGGAGGCTGCTGAACAATTACAGAATAATGCCCAGCTTCACTTTGTGATGGTGGGCGCGGGTGCTCATGCTGAGACTCTTGCGGCTATTGCCGTTGAGCGCAATCTAACTAATGTGCACTTCAAACCGCTACAGCCCTGGGAGAGAGTTCCGGAAATGTTGGTAATGGCTGATCTACATTTGATCATACAAAAGTGTGGGGCAGCTGACGCAGTTCTACCATCAAAATTAACCAACATACTGTCAGCAGGTGGACATGCAATTGTAACGGCTGAGCAAGATACTGAATTGGGTATTCTTGCTGAAAAATATCCTGGTATTTATGAAAGGATTGAACCTGAAAATACCGAACAGTTGGTGTTGTCGTTGAATGATATGTTGAATAGAAATTTGGATAAGCGCAATAAAATAGCACGTGATTATGCGGTGGGGTATCTGTCAAAGGATAAAATATTAGACCGTTTTGAGCACGATATGAAAAAGTTATGCAGTACTATTTAGCGTTTATTGTCCCAAATCGCTAGTCTAAAACTATGCACTTTCAGTCCATAGTCGTTGAGTTGAATGCTTGAACACAAGAGTTTGTTAGGGAATGGTAAAGAAATGAAGAATAAGATTGCGCTAATTACAGGGGTTACGGGACAGGATGGGTCTTATCTCTCTGAGTTTTTGTTAGCAAAAGGTTATGAAGTTCATGGAATAAAACGTCGTGCATCATCGTTTAACACTGAGCGTGTAGATCATATTTATCAAGATCCACATGTAGAGAACGTTAATTTTCATTTGCACTACGGGGATTTGACAGACACCTCTAATCTGGTTCGTATTCTTCAGGAGGTTCAGCCTGATGAAGTTTACAACCTTGGTGCCCAAAGCCACGTGGCAGTGTCTTTTGAATCTCCTGAGTACACGGCGGATGTGGATGCGATGGGGCCGCTGCGCTTGCTAGAGGCAATTCGTATTTTAGGGCTGGAGAAGAAGACACGGTTTTACCAGGCGTCTACTTCCGAGCTTTATGGCGAGGTGCAGGAAATTCCACAAACGGAGACAACGCCTTTTTATCCACGTTCACCCTATGCAGTGGCGAAGATGTACGCTTACTGGATTGTGGTGAATTATCGGGAGGCGTATGGTATTTATGCTTGCAATGGTATTTTGTTTAACCACGAATCGCCACGCCGGGGTGAAACCTTTGTTACTCGTAAAATTACCCGTGCTTTGAGTAATATTTCGCAAGGATTAGAGAACTGCCTTTTTTTGGGCAATATGGATGCTTTGCGGGATTGGGGGCATGCAAAAGATTATGTTCGTATGCAGTGGATGATGTTGCAACAAGATACACCTGATGATTTTGTGATTGCCACGGGAAAACAAATTTCAGTTCGCGAGTTTGTTCGGCTTTCTGCCACAGAACTGGGTGTTGAATTGGTGTTTAGTGGCGAAGGGCTGGATGAAGTTGGAACGGTAAAGGCTATTACAGGTGATGCACTTCCGGGAATTGCGGTGGGCGATGTCATTGTAAAGGTTGATCCGCGCTATTTTCGTCCAACCGAAGTGGAGACCTTGCTGGGAGATCCTGCTAAAGCTAAAGAAAAATTGGGTTGGGTGCCGGAAATTTCAGTTGAAGAGATGTGTGCGGAGATGGTCGCCAATGATCTCGAAATCGCTAAACGCCATGCCTTACTAAAAGCACATGGTCATGATGTTTCTATCACTGTGGAGAACTAATGGTGGCTGAGCAGCGAGTGTTTGTAGCTGGACATGGTGGAATGGTCGGCTCTGCAATCATCAGGCAGCTTGAGTCAAGCTCTGATATCGAACTGATTACCCGTACCCGAGCTGAGCTGGATCTTTTATCCCAGGCGGCGGTTACAGGTTTTTTCCAGAATGAAGGAATTGACCAGGTTTACCTGGCCGCAGCAAAGGTGGGGGGGATTCATGCAAACAATGAATTT
>JAHRWD010000115.1 GCA_019090315.1 Pseudomonadales bacterium | reverse complement strand
GTCGGCAGCGTCAGATGTGTATAAGAGACAGCCCTGAGCGTAATCAACTCCGATTTTTTTCAAAATAACTTTTATTTCGTCATTTTCGACATACTCTGCAACCGTTTCCATTCCCAGGGAATGACCAATTTCATTCATCGATTTAACCATCGCCTCATCCGATTCGCTACCGACAAGATCCTTGATAAAAACCCCATCAATTTTTAAAAAATCGATATTTAGTCGCTTAAGGTAAGCATAGGATGAATAGCCTGTGCCGAAATCATCAAGTGAAAACTTACAGCCAAATCGCTTAACCTGCCGAACAAATTTTTCAGTGAAAGATAAGTCATCCGCAGCCACGCTTTCGGTAATCTCAAATGTAATTTTTTTGTGGACAATGTTTCTATAAATAAGCTGACCTTTCAAAAATTCAAGAAAATCGAGAGAATTCAGTGACTGACCGGAAAGGTTTATTGCGAACCCACCAATTTTGTCAAATTTGTCAGCATTATTTTCGATCCAGTTGAAGGTTTTTTCCACCACCCAACGATCGATCTCAGGCATGCGATGGCACTGTTCAACCGCAGGAATAAATACCTCAGGCGAAATAATATCCCCCTGTTCATTTTTTATTCCCAGCAGTATTTCGTAGTGTGAATGCAAACTTTTTTCAGGATCAATTGGATCGATTTTCTGGCATCGTAGAAACAGACCATTACCTGAAAGAAGCTGATCAATGCGCCCGGTCCACTCGTTAATGCTACTTTGGGTTTTTTGTTGCTCATCTTCATCACTGTATATTTTAATCTTATTATGCCCGGAATTTTTCGCCGACAAACACAGTGCGCCGGCTTTTTTCAGTAACTCCGCGACATTGTCGCCATCACTTGTGAAAGGAACGAGCGCCATATTAGCGCCAATCGAATAGCTTTGGTCTTTGTGTATAAATCGATAATTATTAATTAACGTCTGAAGCCTTTGTACGATCTCCTCACCATTCTTTATTGAACAGTCTTTAAGCAAAGCAGAAAATGTACTTTCTCCAATTTTAGCAAAAAGAGCTGATTTCCTGCTATTTTCCTGGATCAACGTGGCAATATCTTTTAAAACCTGTTCGCCCGAAGACAACCCGCAACCGATGGAAATTGCTTGCATCCCTGTTATTTCGATAAAGCAAAGCAGGTGCTCTTCCTCTCCCAACTCAGACATCTCCTGGTTGAGCTGCTTTTCAAATACTGTTTGATTTGACAGGCCGGTTACCGCATCTCTGCATGTATTAAGCATCAACTGATCGTGCATATTTTGAAGCATTTGGCTGGTCGCCCGATCCATCAAGGGAATATCAAGGCTATCAATTTTTGTGGCAACCCCATTTTGTAGCTGATCTACGAGCTCACAATTATCCAGCTCCAATTTTTTTTGCCCTTTTCGATCAATGAATACAAATATTTTGGCCCCATTACTGATCCACACCAACTTCAAGAACTGAAGTCCTGTTTCAGGGCTAGAGAACATAAACCATTCGCCAACCTGTAGTCGGGCGAGATGATCCCATTCTTGATCCGTCATTTCGGCATCAGAGTTTTTGTCCGTCGAATTTGCTGGAGCCACATCGATCATTTCAACGGGTGTTTCGGGTTGGCCGATTCCTGTATTACGTAAAAGATGAGTTAATTCATCTACAACGTTCATGCATACAAAGGTATCTATACAAACGACAGAAAGCTCCCGGTCCACAAGGTCTAACAGTTTTTGAACACTGGTATCGCCGGGGAACAGACCCGGAGAACTGACCGACAACCACTTGAGGATTTTATCTATTACGGTCAGGTATATTTGCCCGTTTGGGCTGTTATCCCCTTCACGCAGTGCCGTAAGAATCAAAAGGTGTCGCCATCCGGCATCAAGTAGCGTGGGAACAATCCTGGGTACGGTTTTGCCTGCGATACGAGCATCAATCTGGTTTTGGACGAGTTGCTTGGCATCGTCCATTTTTTGTTTTCCTTCGTAACTTTCAATGACTCGCCGGATATTTAAGTCACTACGAGTCATAGCGGGCTCGCTGATATCAGCAAGCTCCTTATCAACCTGAGCAAACACTTCAGGATTGCTGAACGATTCTTCGGTAATTCTATTGACCAAATCTTCAATAGATCGCCTGGTTCTTTCACTGGCCGGGTTATCGCTACCTTTTCCGCCCACAATACTTCCTAGATATTCCAGACGATTTACAATATTACGTGCAGGATGCGCCTCGTCACTAAGAAAGCCTGGCGCCTGTAAAGCTTGAGATGATATTGCCAACTGTATCGACTCTAACTGTTCTTTCGTATCATTCGGCAAAGTTGGATCTTCAAATATTGTCTCAAAAAACGTTCCGGATACTTGAAGATTTTCGCTATCCAGCACGGATAATTTCTTCTGTTCACTACCGAAATTTACTAGCAGCGTGGCAAGCTGGTCATTTAATTGTGAACTACTAAATTGCCTGCCGCTTTTCTGCAACTGTGCGAGTGCCGCCTGTAATTCTTCCTGGGAATACTCAGGATAATTTGCGTACGTACTATTACCATTGGTTTCAATGTGACCAACTGATGCATCAACACCCGGCTGCAAATTGACGGAATTTTCACGGAGCAGGTTGACATAAAATCCAGCTGTTTGACCCAGTGGCTGATCGTAGGATACAGGAGCGGATGTTGAGTTCGAACCTGGCTGGATTAGAGCTGGGCTCCCCTGCACTGCATTCTGCTGAAGATGCTGCGGAGCGGTCTGCATTTGACTCTGTACCGCTTGCTCACCAGCTGTGCTGTTGGGTAACGATGCTGATTGATCAAAATCAACTGTTTCTTTTCCCGGATAAAACTCACCGGTTACGCCATTGTTAGCAAGAATGGATACTAACTCCTGATATATATCCGGGAGCTCTGCGGTTAAAACAGCCACAAAAGCCCTATATAGGAATTGTTCGATTTTATTGCTTTCATTGTTTGTTTCGATAGCCGTCTGAAAGCTAATACATAACTTTTCCGGGCTTAGGGGGTTAGCATTCCGTTCACCAGTAACGCTATAAATTATGCCTAATTTTTTTCCAATCTGTTCAAGCTGCTTGCCACAACTAGCTTCAATATTATGGATAGATGTTGATATATTGAGCCAACGTTCAAATTCATTTTTTTCAACCAGCGATAATGGGTTTTCATCATCCTGGCTTTCAACATCTATTTCGGCAGTCGTACCCTTTCCGGTGATCGTTTCACCATAAAATGAGCCATAAAAATGATCCGCTAACTGCTTAGCGTTAGTTCTGAGCTTTAGTTTGGCATCAATGTACTCACTCTTAACTGCATCTGTTGCAGCGGCATCGCCTATTTCCTTAAGGCCCTCATCCGCTTTCTGAAAAAATTCTTCCAGAATAAAGTGCAGGCTCTTATCCAAAAATGGCCTGAATGATTTTTCAATAGCGCTTAGATTTATTTCGGTCGAGCCACCGGGCGCATGATCTATCACAAACTCTTCGGATTGCCGTTCTGCCTCGTTGCACAGAGCCTGGTATGCAGCCGTCGATACATTTTCAAAAGCAAGCCCAACCCCATCATGAGTAACCCGCATGATTTTCAAATCGACGCTAAAGCTGCTTCCGGCGCTGGGGTCCTGTGCAGTAGAGAACTCTACCGTTACATTTTTGAGCATAAACGATGATAGGTTCGCTGCAGATTTAATCCTGCCGAGGAACAGTCCACCACGACAAAAATCAAGGATTTCGCATTGAACAGGCACACCGGGCTCAAGCAACAACGTGGCATCTAGTTTTATTTTATGCCTGACCCAACGGCGGCGTTCTGTTTTATCTGGAGCTGTGGACATGAAGTTAAGTTCGTTTTTAGTATCTAATTTATGGTTATCATCACCCACTAAGAGTAGTTCAATCGCCTAAATAAGCTAGACGAAATCCCTCTCCCAGGCTCATCGCAGTAAGGCAAAATGATCGCCTCGCAGGCTTTACTAAAAACGACGATCACTACCCAACTGAAGTAGCCAACAAACACGCGTCAAACGCTAGCCCAGCCTTAGGCTGACACTCCAATACAATCGCACCCAATCTTTGCACTTCCCTTCAGACTGGAACCCTATGCGGTTAGCAGTAATAATGTTCCGCTCACTGATTAAAATGCTCCCACATGTATTAAATGATCGGTTACTCTGTTTTGCTTGTTGCTGTTATTCGTCACCTTCACGTTCATAAAAGGATTGCCCCATGAAACCAGAAACCATTGCAGTGCGTCACGGCTACGAAATTGATCCCACTACCAAGTCAGTTGCGGTGCCAATTTATCAAACGGTGGCCTATGAATTTGATAGCGCCCAGCATGGCGCGGATCTGTTTAACCTGGCGGTACCGGGCAACATTTATACCCGTATCGGCAACCCGACCAACGATGTGCTGGAGCAACGGGTTGCGGAGCTGGAGGGCGGGATAGCTGCGCTGGCGGTAAGTTCTGGCAGCGCGGCCATCACCTATGCGATTCAGACGATTACTGAAGTCGGCACCAATATTGTTTCTCCGCCACAGCTATACGGCGGCACCTATACCCTGTTTGCACATATGTTGCCGAAGCAGGGTGTTGAGGTTCGATTTGCTGAAGATGATCGTCCGGAGAGCATCGAAAAATTGATTGACGAAAATACCCGCGCGGTATTTTGTGAAAGCATTGGCAACCCATCGGGCAACATTGTTGACCTGGCCAGGCTGGCGGATGTGGCCCACAAGCATCATGTGCCGTTGATCGTGGACAATACTGTAGCCACACCGATGATCTGTCGGCCAATCGATTTTGGTGCCGATATTGTGGTGCATTCTCTGACCAAATATATGGGCGGCCACGGCAATAGCCTTGGTGGCGCGGTAGTCGATTCAGGCAAATTCCCCTGGGCGGATTACCCGGAGCGCTTCTCAATGTTGACGGATCCGGAACCTGCGTACCATGGCGTGGTCTATACGGAAGCGATGGGGCCAGCGGCCTTTATTGGTCGATGCCGAACAGTGCCGCTGCGTAACACTGGATCTGCCCTGTCACCGATGAATGCTTTCCTGTTATTGCAGGGCATTGAAACCCTGGCACTGCGTATGGAGCGGCACTGCCGCAATACGATGGTGGTGGCGAAATTTTTACAACAGCATCCGCTGGTGGAGTGGGTTAACTATGGTGGCCTTGAAAACGACCCCTATAATGCGCTGGCTAAAAAATATATGAAGGGCACTCCTTCCGGCATTATGACCTTTGGTATTAAAGGTGGCTTTGAAGCAGGCGAGAAGTTTTACGATGCGTTAGAGCTGTTTGTGCGACTGGTGAACATTGGCGATGCCAAGTCACTCGCCTGTCATCCCGCATCAACTACCCACCGGCAGTTGAATGAAACTGAACTGGCGGCGGCACGGGTTACGCCGGATATGATTCGATTGTCTGTGGGCATCGAGCATGAAGATGATCTGATTGCTGACCTTGAACAAGCTCTCGCAGCCAGCCAGTAGCCGAGACTTTGGAGAGAGATATTTGGAGAAAACTATTGATCAATAATAGATGGATACTGGCCGGCATTATTACACTGCTGGCAGTTTCCGGATGTGGCAAAGACTCGGAAGAGGGAAAACCAGGCCATAGCAAAGCAGCGGATGACAAGGCGATTGCAGTGCTGGCCGCGCCTGTCGTCCGTGGGCCGATTAGTGACTTCCGGCACTTTAGTGGCTCACTTGAGGCGGTCAGCCGTTTTGTGGTGGCGGCTCGGGTCAGTGGATTGCTCAAAAACCTACATGTTGATATTGGTGATTCGGTAGCACGCGGTCAGTTGATTGCGGAGATTGATGACGCCGAATTTCTGCAACAGTTTAACCAGGCTCAGGCCGAATTGGCGATAGCGGAGGCCTCGGTCAAGGAGGCTAAAGCAGCTGCAGATATTGCCAAGGTTGAGTTCAAACGCGCCCAGTCACTGCGCAAACAGAAAATAGCGTCCCAATCCGAGCTGGATCAGGCCCGCGCCGAATCCCAGGCCAAAAGTGCCCGAGTTGATGTGACCAAAGCCCAGCTTATCCAGCGTCAGGCGGCCCTCAGTGCGGCCAAGGTACGGTTGGGTTACTCCCACATTGAAGCCCTGTGGAATAGCCCGGAACCCACAATGGTGGTAGGCCAGCGGTTTGCCGATGAGGGGGAACTACTCAATACCCACAGTCCAATATTGTCACTGGCCGCGCTGAATTCACTCAAGGCGATATTCCAGGTCACCGCTAAAGATTACCCGCGTATTCACATAGGAAAATCCGCGACGCTGACGGTAGATGCCTATCCAGGCCGCGGCTTTGAGGCACATATTGATCGAGTCTCGCCGGTGCTAGATCCGCAATCCCACCAGGCGCAGGTTGAGCTGAGGCTGGACAATCCGGACAGGCTGTTAAGCCCCGGAATGTTTGTGCGCATCACCCTGGCGCTGGATCATCAAACCGATGCGTTGCTTGTGCCCGTTACAGCATTGGTGAACAAAGAGAGTGGTACCGGTCTCTACCTGATCAATGATGACCAGACGGTACAGTATATTGAGGTTGTCGTTGGTATTCGGGGTCGCGAGCAAGTACAGATCATCAAACCGGAGATAAACGGTTCGGTGGTGACGCTTGGCCAGCATCTGCTGAAAGAGGGCTCCAGCATTCAAATACAAAATGCGACACCTGAATCAGCGCAGGAAAAAGGGAATACAGCCCCGTGATTGCAAGTTTTACCGTACATCGACCAGTGCTGACCACCATGGTCACACTGATTGCAATTGTGGTGGGGATCATCTCCCTGACCCGATTGCCCGTCGATGCGATGCCGGAGATCAACTTCCCGACCCTGACAATTTCGACGGTCTACGACAATACCGGGCCGGAGGAGATTGAAGAGCTGATTACCGAACGGATCGAATCAGCAGTTGCAACGGTTAACGGAGTCGAGGAAGTAATCTCGATCTCCACCGAAAATGTAAGCACGGTGCGGGTTCAGTTTGAATGGGATGTTGATCTGGATGTAGCATCCAATGATCTACGGGATCGGCTTGATCGCATCCGCGACAACCTGCCAGAGGATGCGGGCCGCCCTGAACTAAGAAAATTTGATACCAGCTCGTTTCCGGTGGTTATTCTGGGTATCGCCAGTGACCTTGATCCTTTCACGGTGCGGGATCTCATTGAAGATCAGATCGCCTACCGGGTTGAACGGCTGGATGGTGTCGCATCACTTGATCTCTGGGGTGGTTTAAATCGGGAGATCCAGGTGCTGATCGACCCGAAAAAACTCAGAATACTGGGGATTTCACTTCAACAAGTGGCAAACAGCCTGCGCGCCGCCAACCTGAATGCACCGGCTGGCGAGATCGAACAGGGGGATTTTGAACTGCGAATCCGTACTCCCGGACGCTTTAAAAATCTCGACGATATTCGCAACCTTGAGCTTACCCACAGCGGTGATTTCCCCATCTATCTGTCCCAGGTTGCTGAAGTCCGGGATACCCACGAAAAGATCAAACGTATCGTCCGCATCAATGGCCAACCGGGTTTCAGGTTATCGATCTCCAAACAATCCGGTAGCAATACGGTCGATGTAGCCAAAATAGCGATGGCGGAAGTTGACCGAATCAACCGTGACTACCCGCAAATTGAACTGATCCCGATTATCAATACCGCTGATTTCATTGAGCAGGCGGTTAGTAATCTTGCCCGTTCAGCCATGTACGGCGGTGGCCTGGCGCTTCTGGTACTGCTATTTTTCCTGCGCAATTTGCGTGGCACGCTGGTGGTCGCCACGGTGATACCGGTCTCCCTTATCAGCACCTTTGCACTGATCTATTTCGGTGGCCTGACCCTGAATCAGATTTCATTGGGCGGACTGGCGCTGGGTATCGGCATGATGGTCGATAACGCGATTGTGGTGGTTGAAAACATTGTTCGGGTTCGGGATGAAGACCAACTGGAGATCCAGGAAGCATCAATTATTGGTACCCATCAGGTCAGTGCAGCAATCATCGCCAGCACCCTGACCACCATGGCGATCTTTTTCCCGCTGGTGTTCACCGATGGAGTTGCCAGTATCATTTTCAAGGAACTGGCAATGGTGTTGAGCTTTGCCCTGCTCTGCTCTCTACTCGCAGCCCTGACGCTCACCCCGATGCTGACATCACGCTGGGTAAAGGGCATGGGTTCACCATCCGAGGTCAAAAAACCAGGCCTTAGCGCAGCACTCTCCAACTGGGCCGCATCGATACTCAACCGCGTTGAACAGACCTATCAACAACATTTGAAAACAGCCTTGCAGCATCCAGTTTGGGTTTTGATTGCCACCACGGTGGTGCTGTTCGGATCCTTCGCACTTGTGCCTGGCATTGGTACAGAGTTTATGCCCCGAAGTGATCAGAGTGAACTGCGGATTAATGTCGAGATGGCTCCGGGTACCCGGCTCGATAAACTGGATCAAGTAATGGTGCATGTTGAGGAGATCGTCAAAAGCCAGGTTTCGGAGATGAAGTCTTCTGTTGTCAGTATTGGTTCATCCAGCTGGCGACCCAGTGGCGGAGCCAGCGGCAGTATTCGATTGTCGCTGGTACCAGTACGTGAACGGCAGCGTTCAAGCGAAGAGATTGCCGCCGAGCTGCGTACACACCTGACCAATATCCCCGGCACCACCATCCGTATTCGTGCCAGCCAGGGGTTCTTTGGAGGTAGTTCAGGGGGCGGTGCCACCGAAGCATTGCAGGTAGAGATCCGTGGCCGTGATCTGGTAGTACTGGATAGTCTGGCGAGCCAGTTACAGGTAGCGATGGAGCAGCTTGAGGGGGTTACGGATGCACAGTCCAGTCGTGAATCCGGCACTCCCGAGAAACGTTTTCATATCAACCGGGAGCGGGCGGCTGACCTTGATGTGTCGGTGCAATCGATCGTCAATGGTCTTGAAACAGCGCTCGCGGGTCGGCTCGCCGGAAAGTATCGCGGCAGCAGTGACGAGATCAATATCCGGTTAAAACTGGAGGGTGTAGAACTGCTCACCACCGAGGATATTCTCGACCTTACCCTGCTCAACAAATACAACCGACCGGTCCAATTGCGCAACCTGGTCTCTGTTTCAGAGGGTACCGGACCACTGCATATTGATCGTAAGGGCCAGCAGAGAATTGTTACCGTAGCCGCCAATACCAGCGGTCGTGCTCTGGGTAATATTGTCACTGATCTAAATGTAGCGATAGCGAATATCCCTATGCCGCGGGGTTATGACATGGTCATAGCGGGGGATCACGAAGAGCAGAGCGAAAGTTTCTCACAGTTATTGCTGGCGCTGATTCTGGCGGTTTTTCTGGTCTACATGATCATGGCCAGCCTTTATGAATCACTACGGGATCCACTTGTGGTGATGTTCACCCTGCCGCTGGCGATCATCGGTGTATTGATCACCCTGTTTATCACTTCCACCACCTTTAATGTGCAAAGCTTTATTGGTGTGATCATGTTGATTGGTATCGTGATCAACAATGCCATTTTGATTGTTGACCAGGCTACTCGGCTGCTGCTGGAGTTGAATACAACCCCGGCAAAAGCAGTACTGGAAGCGGGACGGCGCAGGCTGAGACCGATCCTGATGACATCTTTAACCACCATATTAGCGATGCTACCCCTGGCCCTGGGCGTTGGGGAAGGCAGTGAAATGCAGGCACCGATGGCCATTACCCTGATCGGTGGTTTGATCTCCTCGACACTGATAACCCTGGTGGTGATTCCCTGTCTGTATGTACTGTTCCATAGAAAACACAAGCTGGGACCTTTGCACGAGAGCCATTTTCCTCCCAAGCGGCGTTAAAAACGTGCTCAATCGGTCATTTACACCTGTAAATTCCCTCTCTGTGCGGAGCCTGCCCCGCGAGCGGAGCGAGTGCTTTGGGTACGATTTTCCTCGCCTAAAGCGCCTATTTTTGGTGCCTGAGAGCAAAACCATCTCCCGTGCAAAGGCCCCACGGTTAACCACAGTCAAATACTTAATCCAATGATATTACCCATGAAATGGCTCACACGCCTTGTGATACTGAGCGGACTATCGGGTTCGCTATTGGCTGCGGAAACGATGAAGCCACTCGATCTATCCATTGAGCAGGCGGTACTGATGGCGCTGGAAAGCAACCTTTCACTAAAGGTTCAACGCTTCCAGCCACAGATTACCAAAACCTTTGAAGAGCTCGAAGCCGCGCGTTTTGATACCAGCCTGTCCGCCGACATAAGCGCCAATTTTGAAAGCCAGCCCCAGTTGGCCACCAGCATTGGTGGTGATCTCGAACTTAAAACAGATAACTATTCCAGCTCCCTGGGACTTGAGCGGCAATTTTCTACTGGCACCACGCTATCCGGGGAGATCTCCAGCCGTAATAATCACTCAAATAGCTCTGCAGACAGTGACCAATTGCGTATCGGGCTAACGCTCACCCAGGCACTGTTGCGCGGGTTGGGTTCTGAGGTGAATCTTGTTGGCATTCAGCAGGCGCAACTTGATACCCAGATCTCTCGGTATGAACTCCAGGGTTTTGCGGAGTCACTGGTCGGTGATGTCGAACAGCGTTACTGGGAATATGTGCTGGCTCTGCAACAGGAACATATATTTGAACAGGCACTGGATGTGGCTGAACAGCAACGCGATGTGGTGTTAACACGTATTGAGGTCGGGCTACTGGCCGAGACCGAAAGCCCCTCAGCAGAAGCTGAGGTTGCACGTCGCTACCGAGGTCTGGTCGAGGCTCGATTCGCCAAGGAGAAGTTACGCCTGCAATTAATAGGGCATATCACCATTGGTACCGAACAGGATTGGCAAGCCATCATTACCCCAGTCACCCAAGTCGTTGAGTCGGACTATAGCGCCGAATCCATTACAGAACATTTAGCCCTTGCTCAACAGCTACGCCCGGAGTTGAAAGAAGCAGAACTTCGCCAGCAGCGCGGTGATCTGGAAGTTGTGCAGACACGAAATGCACTGTTACCGAAGCTGGACTTTTTCCTCCATCTGGGGAAAAGCGGTTACTCGGACTCTTTCTCCGATGCATCCAGCAATATCAATCAGGACAGTTATGATGCGTCGGTGGGATTAAATTTTTTGATGCCAATCGGCAACCGCGCTGCAGAATCGGATAACCAACGTGCCCAGTTATCCCTGAAGCAAACCCGAGCCAGCCTGAAAAACCTGCTGCATCTGGTGCAACTTGACGTAAGGGTGGCTTATTCGGAACTACAGCTTGTGCAAGAAAAAATCGATGCCGCTACCGTAACGCGAAAATTACATCTGGAAACATTACGGGCCGAGAATGAAAAATTCAAAGTGGGTCGTTCTACCACGATAGAGGTCGCGCTGGCCCAACGTGACCTGCTTCAGGCGCAGCTCGATGAAATGGAAACCAGAATCGAACAGAAAAAAGCAGCGATTCGTCTCTATCAGCTGGAGGGATCACTGCTTAAACGCAGGGGAGTAGTGCTGCCCTAGGAAGCACAACGGTCATCCAGGGTTACAATATTTATCGATATTGTCCTGAGCTCGTACGCCACGAGCGGCCTTCTCTTCGTCGGAAAGGTAACGGTACTCGCCATCTGCACTGACTTCGCGAACCCGTGCACTTTCAGAAATAACACGAAACTCTTCAGTCGCATTTTTGCAATTATTCTGCCGGGCTTTCTCGTTCGCGCTCTTTGCCATTTTTTCCTTTTTCTCAAGCTCCGCATTTTGTTCATCGGCTTCCGCCTGGTTAACCATCTTTTGCAAATTGTCTGCCTCTTCGGCCGAGGAGTATTCAGAGCTACGCTCTACTCGTTTCTTGATGGTCTGGTAACGAATGCCATTCGCAGGCCGATGATCACTAATATTAAGTTTGCCATCTGCTCCCAACCATTGATAGTAAACCTCCTGTTCCGACTGAGCTACCGAAGGTAACATGCAGAGGGTCAAACAGATTGCACACAAATAACGTAGAATTCCGTGAGTTTTCATCAAATAAACCTGTTGTCAGCGGATATTATCCAGAGAGTAAATTTCCTTCAGTATAGTTGAAATTTGCCAATACCAATCCCGGCCGGGCCCAAATACTGACGATATCCATAAGGTTTACGGCTAAATTCAACGACATTTAACAAATAGGGTTGACATCTGATCTACTGGTGACAGAATTGCCGGTTCTCTCGCGGGCGGGCCTTGATATAACCGAGATTCATACCCTCTTCGCTAGCATGGAGCTTATACACCGAAGCCCTGTCGGAATAGCCAAAAGCATCCCGGGTTTCGTTGTCAGGTTCGGATTTCGTTAATCTATATTTTAGAGGTTGATCAGGGTGGAAATGTTATCGGGTGCAGATATGTTGGTGCGCTCTCTTCAAGATGAGGGCGTAGAGTATATCTACGGTTATCCAGGCGGCTCGGCGCTGCATATTTACGATGCTGTTTTTCGGCAGGATAAAGTCAAGCACGTGCTGGTTCGTCACGAACAAGCGGCTACGCATATGGCGGATGGTTTCGCCCGTGCAACCGGCAAACCAGGAGTTGTGCTTGTCACATCCGGCCCCGGCGCGACTAACACCATTACTGGCATCGCGACGGCCTATATGGACTCTATCCCTATGGTCATCATCTCTGGCCAGGTGATGAGTCACCTGATCGGCGGCGACGCGTTCCAGGAAACCGATATGATGGGGGTTTCGCGCCCAGTCGTGAAGCACAGCCTCAGCGTTCAAAATCCCGCGGATATCCCATCCATCGTTAAAAAGGCATTCCATATTGCTACCACCGGTCGACCCGGCCCGGTGGTGATCGATGTGCCTAAAGATATGACCACCCCCGGTGAAGAGTATCCCTACGAATACCCGCAGGAAGTAAACATCCGCTCCTACAATCCACCGGTACGTGGACATGCGGGGCAGATTCGCAAAGCAGTGGATATGCTCTTACAGGCCAAACGGCCGATGATCTACAGTGGTGGCGGCGTAATACTGGGCAAAGCTTCTGAGCTACTGGTCGAGATGACCAGAACCCTCGGCTACCCCATCACCCAAACGTTGATGGGGCTAGGTGCGTACCCAGGTTCAGACCGACAGTTCATCGGAATGCTCGGCATGCACGGTACCTACGAATCGAATATGGCGATGCACAATGCCGATGCCATTCTCGCCATCGGCGCTCGCTTTGATGACCGGGTGACCAACAATATCGCAAAATTTTGCCCCGATGCGCAAATTGCGCATATTGATATTGATCCATCGTCCATCTCTAAAACCGTACAGGTCGACATCCCTATTGTAGGGCCGGTTGATTCGGTTTTGTCTGAGATGATTGCGCTGATCAAAGAATCAGAAGTCCAGCCAGACAAAGAGAACCTCAGCGACTGGTGGGCGCAAATAGATGAATGGCGTAAACGCCACGGCGGCCGTTATTTGACCAACGAAAAGGGGTTAATGAAACCTCAGCAAGTGGTTGAATGCTTGCAAAAACTAACCGGTGGTGACGCTTACATCACCACCGATGTAGGCCAACACCAGATGTTTGCAGCGCAGTATCTACGCTTCGAGCAACCCAATCGCTGGATCACCTCCGGCGGTCTTGGCACCATGGGCTTTGGTTTCCCCGCAGCCATGGGTGTGCAACTCAGTTTCCCGGACGAAACCGTGGTCTGTGTGACCGGTGAAGGCAGTATCCAGATGAATATTCAGGAACTGTCGACCTGCATGCAATACAACATTCCGGTTAAAATCCTGAATATCAATAACCAGTCTCTGGGCATGGTTCGCCAGTGGCAGGATATGAATTATGAAAGCCGGCATTCCCATTCCTATATGGAATCACTGCCAGACTTCATCAAACTGGCGGAGGCATATGGCCACGTTGGCATGAAGATTGAAAAACTCGAAGACCTTGAGCCAATGATGAAAAAGGCTCTGGCGATGAAGGATAAGCTGGTATTTATCGATGTCTATGTGGATCCCTCCGAACACGTGTATCCGATGCAGGTACCCACTGCATCGATGCGTGATATGTGGTTAAGTAAAACGGAGCGAACCTGATGAGACATATTCTTTCTATCTTGCTTGAGAATGAAGCAGGTGCCCTGTCACGCGTGGTGGGTCTGTTTTCCCAGCGCAACTACAATATCGAAACACTGACCGTAGCACCTACAGAAGACCCCAGCCTGTCACGCCTGACCCTTACCACCAACGGTGACGATCGCATGATTGAGCAGATTACCAAACAGCTCAACAAGCTAATTGAGGTCGTTAAACTGGTGGACCTTAGTGAGGGCGATCATATTGAACGGGATTTGATGCTTATAAAAGTCAAAGCATCGGATGGACAGCGAGCTGAAATCAAGCGCTGCGCTGATATTTTCCGTGGACAGATCGTCGATGTTACCAGCTCTATCTACACCGTACAGTTGGTGGGAGCCAGCAGCAAGCTGGATGCATTTATTGACGCAGTAGGTGATGCCAACGTGCTTGAAACCGTCCGAACAGGCGTATCCGGCCTCGCCCGCGGCGAGAAAGTGCTTACGCTTTAGCTCATTCATACTAATTACTTTGGGATATTCCCAAATTCACGATTACAACATTTGATACTTAAACCGAGGAAATCATGAACATTTATTACGACAAAGACGCTGACCTTTCAATCATCAAGGGTAAAACTGTAGCCATTATTGGTTATGGCTCACAGGGTCACGCACACGCTAACAACCTGAAAGATTCAGGTGTGAATGTAGTGGTAGGTTTACGTGCCGGTTCATCTTCACAAACCAAGGCTGAAGCGGCTGGACTTGCGGTTCAGTCAATCGCTGACGCAACCGCCAGTGCTGACGTTGTAATGATTTTGGCTCCCGATGAGCATCAGGCTACCCTGTACAAAACAGAGATCGAACCCAACCTGAAAAAAGGCGCCGCACTGGCCTTTGCCCACGGCTTCAACATCCACTATCAGCAGATCGAACCTCGTGCTGACATCGACGTGATCATGATCGCACCTAAAGGTCCTGGCCATCTGGTACGTAGCATGTATGAAGGCGGCGGCGGTGTACCCTCTTTGATCGCTGTATTCCAGGATGCGAGTGGCCAGGCTAAAGAGATCTCTCTTTCCTACGCTTCTGCCAATGGCGGCGGACGTGCGGGCGTGATCGAAACCAACTTCCAGGAAGAGACTGAAACAGATCTTTTCGGTGAACAAGCGGTTCTTTGTGGCGGTGCTACTGCACTGGTCCAGGCCGGCTTTGAAACTTTGACCGAAGCGGGCTACGCCCCTGAAATGGCATACTTTGAGTGCCTGCATGAGCTGAAGCTGATCGTTGATCTGATGTACGAAGGCGGTATCGCCAACATGCGTTACTCAATCTCCAACACTGCGGAATATGGCGATCTGACCCGTGGTCCTCGTATTGTTACAGAGGAAACCAAGAAAGAGATGAAGCGAATCCTTACCGAGATTCAAAACGGCGAATTTGCCCGTGAGTTCATCCTTGAAAATCAGGCTGGCGCAGCAACATTAAAAGCCAAGCGTCGTATCGGCGAAGAGCACCCAATCGAAGAAGTGGGTACTCGTCTACGCTCCATGATGCCCTGGATTCAGGACAACAAAATCGTAGATAAAACCAAAAACTAGAAAGCTAAAACCATCTACCAGGGCGCATTACGTGCTTCCAGGTAGATGGGCAACACTGCCCCCAACCCTCCCTCTGGTATTGCGAGATGAATGACAAACCCGATACAGAGACAAAAAATACCAACGACGACTCAATAGAACAGCTCATCCCTGTCGATGAATTGGTCGAAGAGGCGATTGCGGAAAGCGGGCATAAAACACATCATCGCGGCATCTACTTACTGCCCAATCTGTTCACCACTGCCGGGCTGCTCGCCGGCTTCTATGCAATAGTCGCATCGGTTAATCATCAATTTGAAGCCGCCGCTATCGCGATTTTTGTAGCCATGATCCTGGATGGACTGGATGGTCGCGTTGCCCGAATGACCCACACCGAAAGTGCATTTGGTGCCGAATATGACAGCCTCTGCGATATGGTCTCGTTTGGCGTTGCCCCCGCACTGGTGATGTTCAACTGGTCCCTGACCGGGCTTGGAAAAATCGGCTGGGCAGCGTCCTTTGTCTACGTAGCCTGTGCAGCACTTCGCCTTGCACGATTTAACACCCAGATTGAAACCGCTGACAAACGTTATTTCACCGGTATCGCCAGCCCAGCTGCGGCCGCAGTTATCGCCAGCCTGGTCTGGAGCGGTGTTGATATGGGATTCGGCCCCGAAAACATCAGCAAATCCACCGCTGCCCTGATGGCACTGATCACCTTTGTAACAGGAATAGGCATGATGCTTAATTTGAAGTATCACAGCTTCAAAGGGATAGGTACAGAAGGCCGGGTACCCTTTGTTGTTATCCTTGGGGTGGTTCTGGCATTCGTACTGATCATGATTGATCCACCAAGAGTGCTGTTCGTTATCTTTGCTCTGTACGCACTATCAGGGCCTGTTCTTGGCTTATGGCGACGTTTCAAAAAAAAGGGGCCAGCCCCTCAGTAAGCTTCACCGCTTTGGGCTAAACAGCTATGCAATCAAACTGCCGAAAATATCTGCTAGTAGGCCTTATTGCACTCATTCCCGTTATGCAGGGCTGTGGCCAAAAGGGGCCGCTTTTTCTGCCAAAAAAAACGGGTGACGATGTTGCGCAGATACACAACGCCCAGCCTACACCCACACCACCCCAGCTATCCTGAGGTACTCAGCAAAGCCCTCAACCTTCAACCACCCTTTATTTCTTGTATCGAGTTTAAACCATCGTGAATGACGTTTTTCATTACCAGGATCAACAGCTTTTTACCGAGCAATTAGCGGTATCCAAACTGGCTGAGCAATACGGCACCCCCTGCTACCTGTACTCACGGGCAATGTTTACCAAATCCTATCAAGCATTTGCGAATGCGCTGGGGGATTACCCTGGCATGATCTGTTATGCGGTAAAAGCCAACTCAAACATAGCAGTATTGAACCTGCTTGCTCGCCTTGGTTCCGGGTTTGATATTGTCTCCGGCGGCGAACTGCAGCGTGTTCTGACCGCTGGCGGTGATCCCGCACGGATTGTCTTTTCCGGCGTCGGAAAAACTGCCGATGAGATGAAAATGGCACTGGAAGCAGGAATATTCTGCTTCAACGTTGAGTCAGAAGCGGAGCTTCACCTGCTCAATCAGACCGCAGCTGAAACGGACTGCATCGCCCCGGTTTCGTTCAGGGTAAACCCCGATGTCGATGCCAAAACCCACCCCTATATCTCTACCGGATTAAAAGAGAACAAATTCGGCATCGCCATTCAAGATGCGCTGCGGGTTTATCAGCTAGCCGCTGCCATGCCACACGTTCATCTGCAGGGCGTGGATTGCCATATCGGCTCTCAGCTCACCGAGATGGAACCCTTTATGGATGCGCTGGAAAAAGTACTGGCGTTAGTCGATCAACTCAAACAGTCCGGTATCGAGCTAGCCCATATCGATATGGGCGGTGGTCTGGGAGTCCGCTATCAGGACGAGCAGCCGATATCTGCGGGCACATATATAAGCGCCCTGATCGAACGCATTTCCGAATACGGGCTTGAGCTAATGCTGGAGCCCGGGCGCGCCATCGCTGCAAACTCCGGCATTCTGGTAACCCGCGTCCAGTACCTAAAAAATAACGAGGACAAAAGTTTTGCGATTGTTGATGCGGCGATGAATGATCTGATTCGACCCACACTCTACAGCGCATGGCAGGATATTATTCCAGTCGATAAAAGTAACAGCGAGCAAATAGAAAACCCACGAATATCCAGTATCTATGATATTGTCGGGCCTATCTGCGAGACCGGAGATTTCCTCGGTACCGACCGACAGTTGAGCCTTCGTCAGGGTGAGCTGTTAGCCATCTGCTCTGCCGGAGCCTACGGTTTTACCATGAGCTCCAACTACAACTCGCGCAACCGTTGTGCCGAAGTGATGGTTGATGGCGAGCAAAGCCACCTGATCCGGGCGCGGGAAACCTTCGAGATGCAAATTGCCGGAGAAGCCAGGTTACCGGAAGACTAAGGACGGTTAAGGAAGATTGAATGCAACTTAAATTTACCAAAATGCAGGGGATCGGCAACGATTTCATGATGGTAAACCTGATCTCGCAGCAGGCTAGCCTATCGAGTAGTCAAATTCGAAAGCTCGCTGATCGCCGTTTTGGTGTAGGTTTTGATCAACTGTTAATTGTCGAACCACCGACTGATCCCGATGCGGATTTCCGATATCGAATTTATAACGCAGATGGCAGTGAAGTCGAGCAATGTGGCAACGGCGCACGCTGTTTTGCGCGGTTTGTACACGACCAGAAATTGACCTGGAAAAACCAGCTACAGGTTCAAACCCTCGGGGGCACACTGCAGCTTACGTTACAGAAAGATGAAGACGTATTGGTGGATATGGGTGTACCCGAATTCTCCCCGCAAAAAATCCCCTTTAACGCCGACCAGGAATCAGCACAGTACCCGATTGAGGTAAACGGCGATACCTATCAAATTGGTGCTGTATCGATGGGCAACCCCCATTTGGTGCTGATCGTCGATGATATCGATACGGCACCGGTGAACACCCTTGGACCGCTATTAGAGTCTCATACACAATTCCCGAACCATGTAAATGTTGGCTTCATGCAGATTGAATCGAGAGCTCGCATCCGCCTACGGGTGTTCGAGCGTGGTGTCGGGGAAACTCTTGCCTGCGGAACAGGTGCCTGTGCGGCGGTAGCCAGTGGCCGCAAACGAGGCTTGCTGGATGAACGTGTGCAGGTAATTCTGCCCGGCGGCGAACTCAGCATTCAGTGGAGTGGTGAACAACAGCCGGTTATGATGAGCGGTCCAGCGACCAAAGTATTTGAAGGAATCGTACGATTATGACTGTGAACCCCGACACATCAAAACCGGACAGTTCGATATCCGATAGTTCTGATGGCACTGTAACAGCGGCTCAGGTCGCTGAATATCTCAGCAGGCATAATGATTTTTTTGAACATAATACTGACCTGTTGCTCTCATTGAAACTGCCCCACAAACATAAAAATAGCATCTCGCTTTTTGAGAAACAAACCGATCTGATGCGCGACCGGGAAGCACGCCATCACCGCCAGATCACCTCATTAATCGAAACCGCAAAGCGTAACGACCGGTTACTGAACCACACCCGTGAGCTGGTCATCCATTTGCTGAAGGCCGACAATCTGCAGCAGGTTATCGAGCAAACACAACGCTGTTTTGTCGAGCAGTTTGGTATGGACTTCGCAACGCTCACAACACTGGATGATATGGAACCGGAACAGCGTGAAGTGGTTACCGGCTTGATCAGCGCCAGAAAACCGGTGCTGGGCATATTGCGACAAGAGGAACTGAGCTGCCTATTTCCAGAACATGCCAGCGCCATCGGCTCCGCTGCAGTGTATTGTTTGCGTGGTGAAAAAGAGTGGGGACTCCTCGCTCTGGCACAGAAAGATTCAAGCTACTTTCACAACAATATGGACAATTTGTTTCTGGTATTTGTTGGCGACATACTGGTTCAACTTTTTGAGAAATACAGCCTCGGCTAGTTGAGCCAGGATAAAATATGGCGGGGAGCACTGATGATTAAAACCAGACCCCACGCCATTTGCATTAGCTCCCGTCAACATCCAACAGGGTCATCACTTACCGGAGCACTATTGTGATTAAAGCCATCACCCTCGATCTCGACGATACCCTTTGGGAAGTCAGACCCACTCTGATCAACGCAGAGAAAACCCTGCGAAGCTGGCTCGCCGATCATTGCCCGGATATCACCCCGCTACTTGCCAACGAGGGGATGTTCGAAATTCGAAAACAGTTGATCCTAAGCCAGCCCGAGCTACTGCACCGGGTCAGCGAAATGCGCACACGGGTTATTGAGCTGGCGCTTATTGAATCCGGCTACAGCCACAGCTGGTCCCGGCAGGCTGCGGAAAGTGCCTTTGAAGTATTTCTTGAGGCGCGACACCAGGTAACGTTTTTCCCATTGGTTATAGATGTACTGGAAGAGTTAAGCCGTACATTTCGCCTGGCTGCGCTCAGCAATGGTAACGCCAATGTCTATCGATTAGGACTCGGCAAGTATTTTTCATTCGGCCTCAATGCTGAAAATGTCGGCATCGGAAAACCCCACCGGGCAATGTTTGAACAGGCACTGGAGAGACTTGAACTGAATCCGGATCAGGTCATCCATGTTGGTGACAACCCGGACGATGATATCGTCGGTGCCCAGAAATTGGGAATACATACGGTATGGGTCAATCCGGATCAGCTTGACTGGCCCAGCGATACACCACGACCAAGCGCTGAAATTGAATGTATGGAGCAGTTGCCGGATAGCGTAGCGTTGATCAATAGCTGACAACCTTAAGGAGATCATGAATTGTCTATCGGACTTAGAGACCTAAAAATGGACCTTATTAAAGGCAACAATTTTGGCAGATACCTGATTTACGTACTGGGTGAAATATGCCTGGTTGTAGTAGGTATCATGATTGCACTGCAATTCAACAACATAAACCTTGCTGAGCAAGACCGGGAGATCGAACTTCAATATTATCAAACAATGAAGGAGCAACTAACGGAAGACCGTGCCCTTCTTGAAGAAGAGATCACCGAGATTATGCTGCGTAGCCAACTATATTCCACTGGCAAGGAGATCATTAAAACCGATGATCGAACCCGGCTCGATGAATTTGGACAAGCCATTCTGACGCTGATCACCTACGGCGATTTTAGGCGAACGAGTACTGTATATCGATCCCTGATCTTCAGCGGAGAAATAAAATATATACAGAACAAAGAGATTATCGCGTATCTACAAGATATCGAACGAAACTATGAAATCACAGAACGGCTTGAGGACATTCAGGCGCAACTGGTTCTATCCCACTCTGCACCCGCAATTCTAGAGCTAATCGATTTTGAATCCGGGGAAATATTATCGCCGGAGTCGGTATTCACCCAAACCTTCGTCAATCGGTTTTCTGCCTCGGCGGGCATTATCGATGAAAAATCCGGACACTTTAGCGAGGCGATCAATATTATTGATAGGGCCCTGAAGGAGATCGAGATTGAATTTGATGCAAAGTAGGATCAATTTGCTCGATCCTATTGCGTTACAAATACACTAAACCCCGCTGTTAAAACCTAGTGCCTTGATATGTTCGACCACACATAGGCCCAGATGCTCAAGTTGATAGCCGCCCTCTAGCGCGGACACCACCCTGCCCTCACTATACTGATCTGCAATTTTACAAATCTGCTCCGTTATCCAGAAGTAATCTTCATCAAGCAATTGCCATTGGGCCATTGGGTCGAACAGTGAACCGTCAAAACCCGCAGAGATAAAAATCATCTGCGGTTCAAATTTCTTTAGCTCAGGTATCCAGACACGCTCAATATTCTCACGAAACTGTTCACTTTTGGTTCCGGCTGCCATCGGCACATGTACAATATTGGGGGCAGGAAAATCAAAATCGGTAAAAGGATAAAACGGATACTGAAAAGCGGAACAGAACAATACCTGATTATTATGCTGGAAAATATTCTCGGTACCGTTGCCGTGATGAACATCAAAATCAACAATTGCAATACGTTCAATATCCGGGTGATTCAACGCCTGGTATGCACCCACCGCAACATTGTTGAACAGACAAAAACCCATTGCCTTGTCACGTTCCGCATGGTGCCCCGGTGGTCGTACCGAACAAAATGCTCGTTTCAGTTCTGGATACTTCTTACTATCCAATACCAGTTCGGTAGCCAATACCGCAGCTCCTGCCGCACGTTTTGCAGCGCGCAAACTATGGCGTGAAACAGCAGTATCTTCATCAATATAAAAAATGCCCTCTTCGGGTATCAGGGCTGTAATTTTGTCGATGTGGTCTTCGCTGTGCGCCAGGGCAAGTTGTTCCCGGGTAGCCTCCGGCGCGTCGAAATGTTTGAGCCGATCCCACAGCCGATCAGCAATCAGATGCTCGGTAATGGAGTGTAATCGCTGCTTGCATTCTGGGTGGTGCTCGCCACTTTTGTGCAGTGTGCAGTCGTCATGACTGATGAAAGCTGTATCCATAAAAACCTGGGTGAAATTACTATCGAATCAATTTAACGGCTGAACGTAACCTGCCGAATGTTTCAGCTTAGCGCTATTTATTCACTGCTGATTCGACACATTATATCAGTCTTCTTTCTGCCAATTAGCCCTTCGCAGCTGCACGCTTTTCTTTCAGCTTGGAGCATCCAACAATGGTGCTGTAAAAGCCCTGTATCTCGGCCAGATCTTTCTCCAGATCTCCACAGGGATAACAGGTTGGACCAAACCCACCCACTTTTTTTTCATAGTCGACAAATCCGGTAGCGATAGGAACCTTTGCTCCCACCGCAATATGATAAAAGCCTGTTTTCCAACGCTCGACCTTTGAGCGTGTACCTTCAGGGGTCACGGTGAGCACCAGGCCGTTAATAGTTTCGAAATTCGAAACCATCTGATCTACCAGGTTATTGGTTTTACTACGATCAACAGGCACGCCACCCATCCATCTCATAATGGGCCCAAGCGGCCCTTTGAAGAGGGAGTCTTTACCCATCCAGTAGAGTTTAAAGTCGAGTACAAATGCAATGCCCAGCAGCAATACCAGATCAATATTGCTTTCATGAGGGGCCGCAACCAGCACATAACTTTCTTCAGCAGGTGGCTTACCTTTGGTTGTCCAACCCGCCAGTTTCAATCCCAACCGGCTGCACAGCTTGAGTAGCGGAGATACCAACGGTGTTGTAAATAAAGTTCGCTGCATATTTTATACTTATTATGTACTCAGAAAACCTGAATGTGATTTTTACGGTAGGAAATCAACCATACGTACAAAGATATGCGGTATCAACCTTAACCTGAAGATCAAAAGCAAGGTTGGCAGCCACCTCAAAGCGATCTCCTGCATTAAACGTGCGCCACTCTTTTGCGTCCGGTAATTTCACGATCAGCGCACCACTGACAACGGTCATGGTTTCAGGCTGACTGGTATCAAACCGGTATTCCCCGGGAGCCATCACACCCACCGTCGCCGGCAATGTTTCGGTCTGAAAGCCAATTGATTTAACCTTGCCGTCAAAATATTCATTTACATCGAGCATTCATTTACGCCTGTATGTTGATTTTGAAAACTGATTATACCCATGCGGATGCGTGCCTTAATCATAAAAGTAGATACGGAAACCCTGAAGGCAGAGCAATAAAAACTCATGGCTTCAGCAATTCATCCAGGGTAAGCCCACAGCTTGGTGCAAAAGTATCAAGAAAAAAACGCACCTCCGGTAGGTCAAACTTATCCAGTCTCGCCTGAACATCCCTGGCAGCACTGGAAAACTCCGCATTGCCTGCCGCCAGCTCAGCCTGGCACTTCAACAGGGCCGCGATGGTATCCGCTGCCTTTATCACAAGGTAGTGAGATTGAGGAATAAATTCTTCAATCAATATTGGCCGGTAATCCTCTTTGAGCTTATCGGGAAGAAGATCGAGCAGCTCGATAGCCGCCTGCTTTTCGATAGACTTATACGCCTGGGTAATTTCAGGGGAGTGATACTTGATCGGCGAGGGCATGTCGCCGGTGATAACTTCACCGCAATCGTGATACAGGGCAGCAACCGCAATCGCATTGGCATCAAGGTCACCCTCAAAGTAACGATTACGAATTAATGCGAGGGAATGCGCAATAGTCGCAACCTCCCAGCTATGCTCCATCACATTTTCATTAATGGTATTGCGTTTCAGGCCCCAACGTTGCAGCCAACGAATCTTACTAATGTAGGCGTAAAAGTGGCTGGTTACATTACTCATTTGATATACCGATTAGTGATACCTGAAGCCTGCAGTCGATCAATTTTTATCGCGTCGAGCAGCAAAAAACAACGATAGCGTAAAAATGCAGGAACCACACCTATCTAAATTCAATGATGACGAATCACCAGACACAAAAAAGCCGATGAAGCTATGCTCATCGGCTTTTTTGTCTAGCAAGTTAGGTATGTCTAACTATGCTTTCGCTTTTGGTGGTCTGCCACGTCTTTTTGGAGCCGCGCTGGTGGACTTGGCAGCAGTCAATACCTTCGCCTTTGGTGGACGTCCACGTCTTTTTGGAGCTGCTTTGGCTGATACTTTACTAGCAGCCGGCTTTGGTATGGCTACTTTTTTAGCAGGAGCCTTCTTTTTTGCAGCAGTTGATTTTTTAGCAGCCGCCACTTTCTTTTTAGCTCTTGATGCAAGCTTGGTGCTATTGGCACGTGTACGCTTTTTACGCCACTTAGCTTCAAATGCAGCCATCGCTTTAGCAAAATCAGCTTCTGTTTTTTCAGTCAGTTTCGCTTCAAATGCTTGCTGACTTGCGACTTCCTGTGCCTGTTTAGCAATAACCCGGGCACTACGCTTCTGTTCTGCCAATTTGACACGAGCAGTTCCTGCTTTTGCTCGAGTTGCTTTTAGCTTCGTAGACAGCTTCCGTACATCTGCACGGCTTTTCACCAATGCTTTCTTAGATGCCGCTGTAGGTGTTCTTGCAACTCGCGCGGTAGCCGCTTCAAGCTTTGTAGTTGCGGCAGCAGACTGCTTACGCAATACGTCTACTTCTTTAGTTGCTTTCGCAAATGCCGCTTCTGCTTTCATTAGTGAGGCTGGAACTGGGGACACTGCCTTCTTTGCAACTACTGTTGTTTTCTTAGCAGTGCGTTTGACTGGGGTTTTCCTGGCAGCTGTACGTTTTGGCTGTGCCATATTTTTTCTCCTATATATTGTCTAATTACCTGAATCACATTAGCACAAAATTTTCTAAAGGTTTAAAAAACGCGCATTATAGGCAAAAAAAAACGTTTTAAAAGCAATTTCTTTAGAAATCGTCTTAATTTAATGGCTCGAATACCATGCTCACAATTTAAATTCCAATATCAACAAAGCTCTACATTTTCTTAATCCACATAAATAACATCAGAACTCACTCACAAAAAATAGTGTTCGCCGTATATATGTAACCCAGGACGAAGAATATGTTGAACAAATTTCGTGACATTTCACTACCATCGAATCAAATTTTGATAGAGTTTGATCTCCAGATATTAGCTATAGTATTGATACCATCAGGTTAAGAATTAAGGGCCTTATTAATAGAGCATGGATAACATAGATAACGATACACTGCTTGCCGCCATTGATCTCGGTTCAAACAGTTTCCATCTGTTGATCGCAAAAATTGATAACGGTGAAATACGGCCGGTAGTCACACGCGGTGACAAAGTTCAGCTTGCCGCGGGCCTTAAAAATGGATTACTGGATCACGAAGCAGTGTCCCGCGGTCTACATTGCCTTGCACAGTTTCGACAGGTACTCGATACACTTCAACCGGATTCCATACAGGTAGTTGGAACCAATGCACTAAGGGCGGCTAAAAATGCATCGACATTTGTAAAGCAGGGCTCGAAGGTTCTTGGCCATTCTATTCAAACCATATCCGGGCGTGAAGAGGCACGTCTGATCTATCTTGGCGTTGCCCACACACTTGCGGATGATCACCAGGCACGACTGGTTATTGATATTGGCGGAGGTAGCACCGAATTTATTATTGGCCAACGATTTGAAAGCAAACTGCTTGAAAGTTTGCATATTGGTTGCGTAAGTTATCGAGAACAATTTTTCCCGGGAGAAAAGATCTCGACAAAAAGATTTGAGAAGGCCTACCGAAAGGCCTACATGGAGACGCTGAATATCCGTGAACATTTTCAGGCAAAGGGCTGGGATGAAGTGATCGGCTCCTCCGGAACCTTTAATGCCATTGCAAACCTTCTTGATGTTGACGGTGAATCAGAACTCATCACCCGCGATGGCCTTGGGCAGCTTAAAACTGAGCTATGTACTATCGGCTCAATAGATGGCTTAAAAAAACTTGAACGGCTCAAGCCCCATCGACGGGCTACGCTGCCAGCGGGAGTCGCTATCTGCTCTGCAATTTTTGACGCGATGGAAATCAAGCAGATGCGCATCTCCAGCGGAGCGCTGCGCGAAGGCCTGGCATATGATTTGATGGGTCGTTTGGCTCACGAGGATGTGCGTGAACGAACCGTTGCCGCCATGATGAGCCGCTACGAGGTTGAACCCGTCCGCTCCGAGCGAGTCGAGCAGTTTGCCAAACAAATGTTTCTGCAAACCCGGAATGACTGGTCCTTGACCAAATCCGATAGAGAATTACTAAAATGGGCGGCGCGATTACACGAAATTGGCCTTTCAATTTCTCACAGTCAATTTCATAAACATGGACAGTATCTAATAGAAAATTCTGACCTGGCGGGCTTTTCACTGTCTGAGCAGAGTGCACTGGCTCTATTGGTGCGAGGACATCGGCGCAAATTCCCCACCGCACTATTTGAACAAATCCCGGACGACCATCAGAAAAATTTACAGCGCCTTTGCGTCCTGCTACGACTTGCAGTACTTTTCAAATACGTTATACCGATTGAAGGAAAACCTGAATTCAAGATGAGCGCCAAACCCGACGGTTGTACGCTGCTATTTCAGCAGGGCTGGCTGGAAAACCATCCCCTAACCCATGCGGAATTGAACGAAGAGCAACAATACCTGGCCAATACCAACTTCACACTTTCGATTGTGTGAACCGATAACCACGCTCCATCCTGGCTACGCTCGTTAATCGTTCTTCAGAAGATAGTTCCGGATCTCTATCTGGGAACGAATTTTCTTTCGATTCCCCCTCTTTACATAAGGGTTACTTTGTTCTGCATTGATCAACCGCGCCTTCGCCCTGTCGGAAAACTGAATCTCGAGGATATCGATAACCTTCTTTTTCAGAGCAGGGTCGTATATCGGGCAACCCACCTCCACCCGGAAATCAAGATTACGCTGCATAAGATCAGCAGATGAAATATACACCTCTGGATCGCCGTTATTGTGAAATACACTGACCCGCGGATGTTCAAGGTAACGATCAACAATACTGATCACTGTAATATTTTCACTTAGCCCTTTTATACCCGGCGTCAGGCAACACATGCCACGAATAATCAGGCGAATGACCACCTCTGCCTGGCTGGCATCATAAAGCAGATCAATAATTTCGTGATCTACAAGGTTGTTGGCTTTAAGAATAATTTCCGCCGTTTTCCCTTTTTTCGCATTGACTATTTCTCGTTTTATGCGGTTCCGAAAATTATCACGATTATTCAGAGGTGAAACCCATAGGTGTTCAAAATCATGACGACGATAACTATGGCTGATAAAGTCGAATACCTTACCCACTTCTTCGGTAATGCCCGGATGGCATGTGAACAGACTAAAATCGGTATAAACCTCAGCTGTTTTTTCGTGGAAGTTACCGGTGCCAATATGAGCGTATTTCACCTCTTTGCCCTTTTCTAATCGTTTGATCAAACAAATTTTGGTGTGCACCTTGAGGTTGGGCACACCAAACTCAACCTTGACTCCTGCATCGGTCAGTCGTTTTGACCATTCGATATTTGCCTCTTCGTCAAAACGCGCCTGCAGTTCAACATTCACGCTGACATGCTTATTATTTTGTGCCGCTGCAATCAAGGCGCTGACTACTCGCGAATCCTTCGCGACTCGATAAATTGAGATTGAAATAGCGGTAACTCTGGGATCAATCGAAGCCTGGCGCAACAGCTCAGTGAAATATTTAAAACTGTGATACGGGTAATAGAGAAGAATGTCCTGTTCACGAATTGCTTTAAACAGATTCCGGTGTCTTTCAAACTGAGGTGAACTCAGCGGCTGATGCGATTCATACACCATTTTCCCGCGCCCCACTGCGGGAAACCCCATAAAGTCTTTAAAATTATGATAACGGCCTCCGGGCATCTGGCTCTCACCGGAACTTATACCCAGCTTGCGCACCAGAAACTTCAGCATCTGCTCAGGCATCTCCCGGCCATATACAAATCGAACCGGAGCAGCGACTAACCTTTTTTTCAAACTGCTGGACAGCTGATCCAGTAGACCCTGGGTAATCTCTTCACCGCGCTCCAGCTCCGCATCTCGGGTGAGCTTAATGGTATATGCCTCTACCTTTGATACATTCATCACTTCGCTGTACACATCACGCAGGCAATAACGGATGATGTCATCCAGGATGACAAAGGTTTTTTTACCTTTTGAATAACGCCGGGGAATGGGGATAAAGCGGCCCAGCTTTTCTGTCGGCACGGCGATTAATGAATAGAGCTGGGTATCATTTTCAAGAACCAGGTCAACCGCAAGATAAATCAGCTTTTCCTCTAGCTGAGACAACTCCTCCTTCTGATCAAGCAGCCAGGTTGAAAGAACCGGCTTAACCTGTTCACGAAAATATTCCTGTACCCAGCCGCCCTGCTCCTCGGTCAGCTGGGTTTCGTCTAGCAACAGGATATTGCGCTGCGCCAACTGCTCCAGAATTTGAGTGTAGGTTTCATCAAATTGAGTTTGCAGCGTCTGCACTTTTGATTGTATATCCCGCAGCAGTTTTTTCTCGTGCTTCACGGTAAGATCAGCATCAACTTTGGCCCGGGCAATAATGATACGACGGTTCACATCCGCAACCCGGACCCTGAAGAACTCATCCATATTATTCGAAAAAATACCCAAAAAACGTAACGAGGCTGTAGAAAAACCCGAATGGCTGCGATTGATTCGGCCATCAAATTCGAAATTTTCTGTTTCC
>JAHRWD010000114.1 GCA_019090315.1 Pseudomonadales bacterium | reverse complement strand
TGGCCCCATATCCTCCTTAACCAACTTCATTGCGCTGTGCATGTCGGTGGCAACATATGTATGGTTATTCATAACCTAACCTCTTCGTTATTGCAGCTGTTCACGATCAAGCATTGTCCTGTCGGCCAATGGTTGAAACAATGGTAATTTGTTTGTTCTGGGGTATTTCCTGATAGGACAGCACCTGTACTTTTACCTGGCCATATCGAGCGAATTTCGCAAGGAAACCCCGTACGGTTTCTGACACCAGTAATACCGCAGGCTCGCCCTTGATCTCCTGACGCTCTACCGATTCCTGCAGAGACTGCTGAAGATTGTTGGCCATCATCGGCTCTAATACCGGATCAGAACCTGCGCCTTCCATGCTGCGGGTCTGGTTAGCGGAATTGATCAGTATCTGTTCCAACGCCGGGTCAAGCGTAATGACCGGCAATTCGGTTTCGACACCGGAGATCTGCTGGACAATCATTCGTGACAGCGCTATCCGTACCGCTGTGGTCAATCGATCCGCATCATCTGTTTTCGGCGTGACTTCAGTAATGGCTTCAGCGATTGAACGCATATCCCGAATCGGCACCTGCTCGATCAGTAGATTGCCAAGCACTCTTACCAGGGTGCTGATGGAAACAGTATTGGGTACCAGCTCTTCGGCCAGCTTGGGCGAGCTTCGCTCAAGCATATCCAGCAGTTCCTGGACCTCTTCGTGGCCCAGTAGCTCGTAAGCATTTTCTAGTAGTAATTGATTCAGATGGGTGGCCACCACGGTGCTGGCATCTACCACGGTATAGCCTAATGTCTGGGCGTGTTCACGTTGCCCCGCGTCAATCCACACTGCTTTTAAACCAAAAGCCGGATCAATGGTTTCAGCGCCTTGAAGGGTGCCAAATACTTGACCGGGGTCGATCGCCATAAAACTGTCGGGATGGATTTCGGATTCGCCTAGCGTCACACCCATCAGGCTTATACGGTAAGCCCCGGGTGCAAGATCCAGGTTGTCACGAATATGTACAGAGGGGATCAGAAATCCCAGCTCCTGGGAGAGCTTTTTACGTATCCCTTTGATTCGACCAAGTAGCTCACCACCCTGGGTGCTGTCCACCATCGGAATCAATCGGTAACCTACCTCAAGACCGATGGTATCCACCGGTACGACATCTTCCCAACCTAGCTCTGGCAGCTCGGGCTTTTGCTGTTGTTCCTGTTGAATCTGTATCTCTTCACGCTGTTCGGCGATCTCTGCTTTCTGATTATTCTGGTGGATCATCCAGGCAAATCCGGCTGCAGTAAAACCCAATCCGAGAAAGGCAACATGGGGCATTCCAGGCACTGAGCCCATCACAATGAGTACAATCGCAGCTACCAACAACGCTCTTGGCGAAGCGAACATCTGGGAGGTGATTTGCTGACCCATATCTTCAGCGCTGTTTACCCGGGTTACCATCAACGCCGCTGCGGTGGATAGCAACAGTGAAGGAATTTGTGCAACCAGTCCGTCACCAATGGTCAGCAGCGAGTACTTTTGCATCGCATCGGCAAATTCGAGATCGTACTGGGCCATGCCGATAGCTAGCCCACCGACGATGTTAATGACCAGAATCAATATGCCGGCAATCGCATCACCACGAACAAACTTGCTGGCACCATCCATAGAACCGTAAAAATCTGCTTCCTGGGAAACCTCGGTACGACGTGTCTGTGCCTCTTCCTGGGTGAGCATGCCGGCATTCAGATCTGCATCAATCGCCATCTGTTTACCGGGCATCGCATCCAGTGTGAATCGCGCACTTACTTCCGATATTCTTCCCGCACCCTTGGTCACTACGACAAAGTTGATGATCACCAATATCGCGAACACCACCAGACCAACCGCGTAGTTCCCACCGATAACCACTTCGCCAAAGGCTTCGATTACCTTCCCCGCAGCATCACCACCCTGGTGACCATGCAGCAATACCACACGGGTAGAAGCCACATTCAGTGCCAACCGAAGCAGTGTCGCTATCAATAGAATGGAGGGAAATACAGCGAAATCCAGCGGCCGCATTGCGTAAACCGCAACCAGCAAAACCACCAGAGAGAGAGCAATATTGAAGGTGAAAAATAGATCCAGCAGCACCGGCGGCATGGGCAATGTCATCATGGCCAGCAGGATTAGTACCGCCAGAGGAATGCCCAAATTCGCTTTTGTAGCGGCTTGTACTGATTGAAGTGTAGGTGTGTGGGTAGCCAAAGTATCTAACTCATTAACTCAATTAATTGACGCATTCGTCCTCTAACTGAGTAAGTAGCAAAAACCTTACCTACTTTCTAAAACCTCTATAACTAATATTTAAAAACTATATATATCAATAGATTATAACAATAACCAAAACCTATACTATCCATTAATATCGGTTTTGGCAGGCAGGCCCGTCAGTATATCGCCAGTGAAACCCCGGCATCTGGAGCCTGGATTCAGCGCTAGCTGATGCGGCCGGAAGCGGCTTTTTTTGAGCTGTTGCTCATGGGATCAAGAGGTTTCCACAAACCGCGCCCTGCTCGCCCTGAGCGGAGCCGAAGGGCGCAAGAACCAAAAGAAGATGATTCATCAAACCTCTTCAGAATTCGGCTTTTTAACAAATTCAGACTCGTCCGGCACTGGTAGATCTACCG
Source organism: Pseudomonadales bacterium (assembly GCA_019090315.1). Lineage (GTDB taxonomy): Bacteria > Pseudomonadota > Gammaproteobacteria > Pseudomonadales > JAHRWD01 > JAHRWD01. The sequence continues at coordinate 7,479 of JAHRWD010000114.1, read as the reverse complement.
GCATGGTGGGTTTGGCGGCGCGGTCTTTCTTGTAGGTACGCAGCTGGAACACATAGGCCAACACCTGTGCAACCGCCACGTAAAGCGACATCGGAATCTCCTGCTCTATCTCAGTGCTGTGATAGACCGCCCGCGCCAATGGTGGAAATGAGAGTACTGGAATCTTGTGTTCTTCACCCAGCTCTCGGATTCTGGCGGCTACTAGATCAGCACCCTTGGCTACCAGCAGCGGCGCGCCCATACCATCGGGATCATATTTGAGTGCGACCGCATAATGGGTCGGGTTGGTGATAATGACATCTGCGTCGGGCACATTGTCCATCATCCGATTCTGGGCCATTTCACGCTGTAACTGGCGTATCCGGCCTTTGACTTCCGGCTTTCCTTCGCTGTCTTTCATCTCATCCTTGACCTGTTGAAGGGTCATTTTGAGCTTGTCCGCATGGTCTTTTATCTGGAATGGAATATCCATAACGGTGATTAATATCAAGCCACTACAGAGAAATACAAAGCCCCAGTTCAACAGGGAAACGGAATGGGCCATGGCGGGAATGATAGACTCATTATCGAGCCCCATCAGCTCACCCTGGCTACTGATCAACACAGAAATGCTGATCCCCAGTACCAGTACAAATTTGGCGATAGCTTTGACCAGCTCCATCATGGAGTTGGCGGAGAACATTCGCTTGAGGCCGGAACCGGGATTGATACGGCTGAATTTTGGAGCTAGCGCCTTGATACTGAAGTTCCAGCCGCCCAGGGAGATTGGTCCCAAAAAAGCCGCCATCATCAACAGAATACCTATCGGAGCCAGGGTAACCGCGACTGTTTGAAATGATCCACCAAGATGAATCAGCATCGCTTTGTCGTCAAAAATGGCCGCACGATCCAGCACAAAGTTATATCGAAGTGCTGCTTCCAAAGCCGCGGCCAGTGGTTTTCCAAACATCATCAAACCAAATGCACCAGCGAGCAGCAGCGCGGTGGTATTAAGCTCTTTGGATCGAACGACCTGCCCCTCCTCCCTGGCTTTCTCAAGCCTTCGGGGGGTGGCGTCTTCGGTTTTTTCCTGACCGTTTTCTTCAGCCATTCGAGCCCCCTACACTCTTTATATTGTTCTCTAGTTGATTCACCCTGCTCATGGAATCACCGGTATGGGTTTTGGACTCAGCGCACGCATAAAATTCAAACTTTCTTTAGCGACACCCTGAAACTGCGGAACGATATCCATCAGGCCAACCCATACAAGCAGCAACCCGAACATCATCGCAATTGGAAAACCCAGGGCAAATACATTAAGTTGCGGCGCAGCTTTGGTCATGACACCAAATGCAAAATTGATAATTAATATCGATGTGACCACAGGCAATGCAATCAGTAGCGCGGAGGAGAACAACCAGGTCCCCGATAGAATTAGCTGCCACAATTGACCTGAAGAGATCTCTGCACTTTCAACCGGAAACTGAACAAAGCTTTCCAGGAATACCTGTAGCATCACGGTATGGCCATTCATCGATACAAACAGCAGTGTTGCTGTTACCAGGAAAAACTGACTGAGCACCGTCACCGATATACCATTGGCCGGGTCCATCATCGACGCAAAACCCAAACCCATCTGCATCGCAATCATCTGACCGGCGAGAATAAATACCTGAAACATCAGCTGCATCGCAAACCCCATAGCAAGGCCGATCAACATCTGTTTGCCCACCATCAGGTAGCTTGCAAGGGAAAGCATATCCATTGTCGGTAGCCCTTCAAGCAGAGGGGCAATGGTGAGCGAAAGCACAAAGGCAAGGCTAAGACGAATACGTACCGGCACACTTTGAGCACCAAAAATAGGTGCTGCCAGCATAAACCCGCTAATACGCACAAAGGGCCAGATAAACATGGCTAGCCACTGAAGTGCTTGTTCTGAGGTGAATTCAAGCATGATTAGATGATACGACCCGACGGGTCAATTCACTACAAAGTGTATTTGATTGAACAAGTTAGCGCTGAAATCCAACATTTTCCTTACCAGCCATGGCGCGGCAACCACAATGGATACGAAGGTTGTTAGTAAGCGCGGAAGAAATGACAGGGTTTGCTCGTTGATCTGTGTGGCCGCCTGAAACACGCTGACCAGAAGGCCCACAAACAGGCTGGGCAAGATTAGTACCGATACCATGCTGATAATTAGAAACATCGCCTGGTGCATAAGATCACCCACCGCTTCAGGAACCATACTTCACTCCAACATCATTCGGTTTAAGATCAAGCATCAAAGCCGCCTAAACTGCAAAGCTCGATGCCAGGCTTCCCATCAGCATTGCCCAGCCATCTACCAGTACAAACAGCATAATTTTGAATGGTAGTGAAATAATGATTGGCGATAACATCATCATACCCATCGCCATCAATACGCTGGCCACCACTAAATCAATAATTAAAAATGGGATAAACAGCATAAAACCCATCTGAAATGCAGTTTTAAGTTCGCTGGTAATAAACGCAGGAACGATGATAAAAAATCCAACCTCATCAATACTCGCGACATCGTTTTTATTGGCAATATTCAGAAATAACGCAAGATCTGTCTCACGGGTTTGCGCCAGCATAAACTTCCTTAATGGAATCGCCGCACTCTTCACCGCATCGAGACTACCCATCTCTTCATTCATATAGGGCGTCAGTGCCGTTTCGTTTATTCGCTCAAATACAGGTGTCATGATAAAAAACGTGAGGAACAACGCCAGTCCCAGGAGGATCTGATTTGAAGGGGTTTGTTGCAGCCCAATGGCTTGCCGCATTATGGCAAACACAATAATAATTCGGGTAAAGGAGCTCATCATCATCAGCAACGACGGCAGCAGCGTCAGCGCCGTCATGATCATCATGATCTGCAGTGTCACGCTGTATTCAGCGGTACCGTCGTCCATCTCCGTCACTTTAAAGGCGGTCAGGGCATCCGCTGCAAATAGCTGGGTTGATGGCATCAGCAGTAGTAGCACGGACAGTACTTTTGCAGACAGTGTTAGCAGAGATGAAATACTGAATTTAGTGTTGTTCATGATTGGCTACCACGATTCAGGCTAGCCTGTAGTTTCTGGTAAAAATCTGACCCTTGCGAGCTACCTGGAGCCTCGATTGCAGGTTCTTCAAATGCATGTATCAAATTAATATTGCCAGGTGATGCGCCCACCAAAATCTGTTGTTCACCTACCTGGAGCAATACCACTCGATCACGATTCCCCAGGGATAATCCACCAACGATTTTCATCGCTCCTGCTGATGCGGAAGGTGCGCCGTTCACGCGACGTAGTATCCACGCAACCAAAAAAATAAAGCCGATAATTGCAACCAGACCGAGGACAAGGTTCATATATTGACCGGTTGATACACCCTGCGATGTCGCTGCTTTTGACAGGTCAGTGGTCGGGGTATCGGTTACTAACAAAGCAGAAGGATTGATTGCATCACTAGCGGCCTGAGTCTCTTTGACTACAGGATCTGCCGCCTGTACCGCGATACTGACCGTACCCAACAGCACAACCAAAAATAACTGCAACATTCGGACAGTCAAATAGTTACCTGGCTTATGCAAGACGATTAATCCGCTCTGACTGGCTCACCACATCGGTCATGCGGATACCAAATTTTTCATTTACTACCACTACTTCGCCATGGGCGATAAGCTTTCCATTTACCAGCACATCCAGTGGTTCACCGGCTAGCCGATCCAGCTCTACAACCGAGCCCTGGCTAAGCTGAAGTAGATTACGAATGGTAATCGCGGTTGCACCCACTTCCATGCTGATGGTGACAGGAATATCCATCACCACATCCAGATCCAGATCCGGGTTACTGCTGTTACCTACTGAGTCATCCTTTAACTCAGGTAACTCAGCGGTATCAACCGCCGCAGCTCCATCACCCGATTCTTCTGAATCCGCCTGCTCAGCCATGGCTGAAGCCCAGTCATCATCACCACCCTCAGCAGCTGGAGCGTCACCCTGCTCCTCTAACGCGGCAGCCCAATCATCGCCGACTTCTTCATTTTCATTGTCATTCGTATCGTCGCTCATCATTATTTTCCCTTACTAAACCTATGCTTTCTCTGAATTTTTAACATCGAGAATTTTTAATGCTATATGGCCATTTGATACACCCAGCTGGGAATCAAATAGCGGAACCCCATTTGCTCGCAGTACAATTTGTTCGGACATGTCTATCGGTAAAATATCGCCCTCTTTAAGGTTTGCAATATCTTTGAGGCTAATCTGTTGCTCAACTATATTGGCGTTTAACTCGACGTCTGCACTCATAATATCCCGCCGCAACACGCTACCCCAGCGATCATCTTTTTCATCTACATCGGTCTGAAGACCCGCATCCAGCATCTCCTTAATCGGCTCCAACATTGAATAGGGCATAGCCAAATGTAACTCGCCACCGCCGCCATCCAGCTCAATATGAAAGGTATTGATCACCACTACTTCACTAGGGCTGACAATATTTGCCATGGCCGGATTGACTTCGGAACTGACATATTCGAAATCAATATCCAGTACGGTTTTCCAGGCTTCTTTCATATCAACAAATGCCTGCTCAAGCATTTTTTGAACAATACGATTTTCTGTAGGGGTAAATTCCCGACCTTCGATTTTTGCGTGACGACCCTCCCCACCAAAAAAATTATCAACCAGCTTGAATACCAATTTGGCATCCAGCACAAACAACGCAGTACCTCTTAGTGGCCGAATCTTGACCATATTCAGGCTAGTGGGTACATACATGGTATGAACGTACTCACCAAACTTCATAACCTGGAGGCCACCAACCTGAACATCGGCATTTTTTCGCAACAGATTAAACAGACTAATACGGGTGTAACGGGCAAAACGTGCATTGACCATCTCCAGGGTCGGCATACGACCACGAACGATACGATCCTGACTGGTCAAGTCATAGTTAGCTGCTTCACCATCAGCAAGCGGCTCTTCCCGTTCGACCACGCGATCATCTACACCATGCAGTAACGCATCGATCTCATCCTGTGAAAGAATATCCTGAACCATCGAATCTGTTTCCCTTTTCCCTAATTACTGAATAAGTTACTGAATGATAAAGCCGGTAAATAGAACACGTTCAACCGCCTCTTTTCCAACCTCGTCCTTCATCAGCTTCTGTACCTCAAGCAATGCATCTTCACGCAGTTTTACCTGGCCAGCGCGGGTTTTTAGTTCAGCAAAATCCTGCGCTGAAAATAGCAGCAATAAACTGTTTTCAATCAACGGTATGTTTTCTTCAATAGCTAGCACCATCGCAGGGTCCCGCGTCATCAATGAGGGAGAGATCTGAACAAATCGCTGCTTTTTCTTTTCAGTAAAATTGACTGTAATCGGCTTTAGTTTTACATATTGGGCCGGTGCTTTTACCACCACTTCTTCCTCTACCACCGCCTCTTCGCCCTCTGCGGTCACCGAACTTTCCGGGGATGCCAGCAGGAAAAATGCCGCCGCGCCTGCACCACCCAGCAACAGCACTACCACTACCACAATGATGATCATTTTTGACTTCCCGCTTGCTGCCTGGGGTGCCTCTTGAATCTCGTCATCCGCCATTATCTTGCTCCTTTAATCGTTATATCAGTAAGCTAGCAAATGTTATGCCAGCCAAAAGAAATAAATATTTGTTGTTTTATTTCAACAGGTTAGCTGACATCAACATACAGAACGCCAGAAAACCGTTAAATACCCAGCGGTTTTATACAATTCCTTGACGCTAAAATGAGTGTAGCCAACCTGGAGTGAATCGACAGAAAATCGACCAACTATTTCCGATACCTTATGACAAGCACCAGATACAAGGATAGAAATCAAAACAGGCGGAAGTACGGCTGATCTTTCAACCAGCATGCGCAATCCTGAGGAAAGGAGGTGTTTGAGCAGGCTTTTTAAGCAGAGAAAAAATCAGCCGGTATAGGTATTACCGGCTGGGATACATTATACGATGAGCTCGATTGGCTATTCTGGTTAGAACAAAGCCGGTTACAGAAAAACCGATTACAGAATAGTTACGGCTGATTACACATAGTAATCAACCATACCAGAAGGTTGTGATGAACCCTGGTATGACTCAAGCAGTTCAACATCGCCACTCTCGTCAAATGAACGATTACCCATCATCTCATTAACGTTTCCAGTTGAGTCAGAAGGGTTTTCTCGGGCGCTGCTTTCGCTACTGGAATGATCGGAAATATCGACGTTAACCAGCTCAACATCACGTTCACTGAACAGCTCTCGCAATCGTGCAACCGACTGATCAATCGCACCCCTGACATCGCTGCTCTGGGACACAAATGAAACCTGAGCCTGGCCTTCATTCATTGTGATTTTTACCTGAAGTGGTCCAAGGTCAGGTGGATCCAGGCGAAGCTCAGCGGTCATCATGCGATTATCAGTTAACCACATGACTCGATTCGCCACCGCATTGGACCAGCCCTGTGTACCAAACGCAGCACCACTTGCCAGTGGCAGCGTAGGTACTGCAGGTTGGGTGGATGGAGTGCTTTGTGGGCTCGATATCGCGGCTGGATTTAAACCTGCAAATGTAGCCATGCCCTTCGTAACAGCAGTAGATGCATTCGTTAGCTCAGCTTCTGGCTGGGCAGCCATGCTGCCAATCAGTTGTGCATCACTTCTCACAGCTTTTAGCCCATCAACACTGGTCGATCTAAATGAATTTGTCATCGGCGATGCAACATCAGACTTACCAGTTACTGCAACAGTTAAATCCTGCACAGCTATACCCGGTGGTCGAACCAAACCATCTGAAATGCTATCGGCAGCAGACCGACGACTTACAGCGAAATCATCTCCCAACACAACCGGCGACAACCCACTCATATTCTGATTTGATACGCCTGTACTATTCACCATTGATACTGGCATGGGGTTTTGCAGGGTATCGGCTTTACGAATATTCAATGCCTGACTTGAATGTGTTTCAGCTGAGGTGTCCAACATCAACCTCTGTCTCTGCTCGTGCCCCTGAGTGGCATGCTGATCGATCCGAAGATCCTGTTCATTTCCTACTAACTTACCATCTTCCAGCAACCTATCCTCTGTCACCAATCGGCCAATTTCCGACAGCTCACCTCCGTCTGGCGGATTACCATCTTCCAGTGGCGGCAATATTTGGCCATTCTCCGGTAAATTAACTCCGTAGTTTTCCTCTTCATCGGTTGTACTGGCCATTGACCGCGACTCATCTGCATTTGCATTTGCATGACGAGCATCATGCCTGGGTGACGTCTGTTTTTTTAGTTCATCGGAAAAATCAGCAGCTCGCGCCTTACCCGGCGCGCTTTCGGTAGTCTCGCCACTCTCGACACGGCCCGGGGTGCCATGGGTACCCATGGCCACAGCTGAAAGTAATAATGTGTTCATTCATAAGCCTCTGTGTAAATTCAGGCCCGCATATTTCAGACCTTTT
>JAHRWD010000113.1 GCA_019090315.1 Pseudomonadales bacterium | reverse complement strand
CTATTTGGTCTTGCTCCAAGTGGGGTTTACATTGCCACGAGATGTTACCATTCGCGCGGTGCGCTCTTACCGCACCATTTCACCCTTACCTTGCCTTGCGGCCTGGCGGTATATTTTCTGCTGCACTTTCCGTAGGCTCACGCCCCCCAGGCGTTACCTGGCACTCTACCCTATGGAGCCCGGACTTTCCTCCGAATAGCATCAAAGATACTAAACAGCGATTGCCTGGCCGACTCTCGGCGCACAGACTACTTAAACCGTCGTTGAAGGTCTAGTCATTATTGTTATCCTGATTGGCTAACCCCCATGAATAGAGTGCATTTTTTTTCTCTCCGGTAATCTGCGCTGCAAGTTTGGCAGCCTGCTTTAACGGTAGTTCCGCAACTAGCACCCGCATGATGGCGATTACCTCATGGGACAAACCATCCCCTTTTACAACCTCACAGCCCTTCACCAATAGAACGCACTCACCGCGCCGCAGGTTATCGTCCGCATCAACCCGGTCAATCAGTTCCAACAGGGTACCGGCTTCAATTTGCTCATGGAGCTTGGTCAACTCCCGTGCAATTACTGCGGCGCGATCATCACCAAATACCTGCGCCATATCCCGAAGCGTATCGGCCAAACGGCGTGGTGATTCGTAATAAACCAGGGTAGCGATCTCATCGACACGTGTATTCAAGGTTTCGAGTCGAGCACCTGTTTTGGGTGGCAGGAACCCTTCGAACAGAAACCGGTCAGAGGGCAAGCCTGCGCTACAGATTGCGGCGATGGCTGCACAGGCCCCAGGCACTGGTACCACGTTAATACCCATTTCTCGTGCCTCCAACACCAGACGAAAGCCGGGATCAGAAATAAGCGGGGTTCCGGCATCACTTATCAACGCGACAGTTTGCCCCTGCTGTAAACGTACGATAATTTTTGCCCGCTGCGCCGGGTTAGTGTGGTCGTGATAAGGCGTTAAAGGTGTATTTATTTGATACTTTTGTAGCAACCTGGAACTGTGCCGGGTATCTTCTGCCGCTATAATATCCACCTGTCCGAGTACGGAAATAGCGCGGACAGTGATATCCTCCAGATGACCGATGGGCGTTGCAACAATATACAACCCCGGCTCTAACGCTATACCGTTATCACTATTTACTGTAATCGACATGGACTAACCCGCGGATGAATTTCAGGAGATCAATCAACGAGCAGAACCCCCATAGGTTAGGTCGCGTCTGTATCTATTTTTTATGTATTGCGTGGATTGTGAGCGGCTGCAGCAGCCAGCCGCAACAGCCGGGTAGTACAACGCCAGCCACCACACCAGACAAGCTATCGACTACAAGCTACAGCGTTACCGAGCTACTCGACCTCGCGCAAAAATCCACATCGCCAATGACCGAGCAGTATCTGCTAGATGCGATCGCTCTGTTACTGGAACAGGGAAAATATAATGAGGCGCAATCGTTAAACGAGCGGATCATACCAGAGACGCTTGCTAATCCATTAAAAATTCGCCACGGCCTGCTATCTGCAAAATTAGCCATCGCCAATTCAAACCCGGAACAGGCGATTTTGGAACTGGCCAGGCTTGAGGAGCAGTCCTACGGCAACATCAGCCTGGATGAACAGATAGCATTGGCACAGCTGCGATCGCAGGCTTATGAACTTCAGCAAAACCATATCGATAGCGCCCGCGAGCTGATCTTTCTTGCGCCACTGGTACTGGATCAGGGAGAACAGGCGTATCAGCAAAATAATCAGTCGATCTGGCGCGCACTGATGAACTCGTCACTTTCAATCCTTGAGTCTCATCTCTCAGCGGGACCTGACGAACAGACCAGAAGCTGGCTTGAACTTGCGGTGATCAGCAGGAATATTGATATGGGTGTCGATCAACAGCTCGACCAGCTACAGCGCTGGCAAGCCCAGTACCCGAATCACCCATTAGCCAATCAGCTGCCGGAAGAGATCAAGGTACTGTCGGAGATCAAGGCATCTCCACTGCAAAATATTGCGCTATTGCTGCCCCTGCAGGGACAACTATCAGGAGCAGGAAAAGCAGTACTGAATGGTTTTATGAGCACCATGTACCACAGCAGAACGCTGGGGAACCAACAACCCCTAATACGGATATATGACACCTCACAGGATGAGCACATCGCAACCGTCTACTGGCAGGCCGTATCGGATGGGGCCACCCTGGTGATCGGACCACTCAAGCAGGAAAACGTTGAGCGACTTGCCGATATCGAACTGCCGGTTCCTGTTCTATCACTAAACTACATTCGTGACTCAAACTATAGATCCGAGGCACTATACCAGTTTGGATTAGCCAGTGAGGATAGCGCTCGAATGGCGGCACGCCAGGCAAAGGATGCGGGCAGGGAACAGGCGATCATTATTTATCCAGACAGTGACTGGGGCATCCGGAACGCCAGCGCATTTTCACAGGAGTTTAAAAAGCTGGGTGGGACGGTACTGGCACATCAGGCTTTTAATGCGCCAAAACAGTATGCAAAAATCATTCAGCAAACTCTTTTTGTCAGCGATAGTAAAAAAAGAATTCGCCAGGTCAATCGAATTGTGTCGAAACCCGCAACCACCCAGATCCGCCGTAGAAAAGATGTTGACTTCATTTTTCTGGTTGCATTACCCGGCCAGGGACAGCAGATCAAACCGTTATTGAATTACTACTACGCCGATGATCTGCCTATCTATTCAATCTCCAATATCTATTCGGGCACTCCGGAAAGAACAAAAAACTCCGACCTGAACGGCATCGTATTCAACGAAACGCCCTGGCTTGTGGAACCAGACCTGCTCGCCAGGGATCAGCTCAACACCGCCTGGCCCGCCTCGTTCAAACTGTACCCGAGGCTGTATGCGCTGGGTGCAGATGCATATCGGATATATCCCCGCTTAAAACAGCTGGAGCTGCTGCCCCTTAACGGCATGTACGCTTATACAGGCTACCTAAAACTCACGGATACCCGAATCATTGAGCGCTCACTTAAACCGGTTCACTTCAGCAAAGGAGTGATCAAATCACTGCCATCTCTCAACAGCAGTAAGGCCAGTGCTCACTAAGATCACCAAAGCCGTCACAAAAGGTGCGGCGACTGAGTCGATGGCGTTGAAATACCTTGAGACGCAGGGGTTAACGTTTGTAGAAAAGAACTTCAGAATCAAACAGGGCGAACTGGATCTCATCATGATGGATTCAGGCACATTGGTATTTATCGAGGTGCGGTACCGGAAGAGTTCAAAATACGGCAGCCCGGAAGAAACTGTAACCTTTCAAAAGCAGAAAAAATTGCTACAGGCCGCAACTGCTTATCTTCAAAACAGGGGACTAACCGATCGTTACCCCTGCCGATTTGATGTGGTAGCCATCACCCCAATCGCGCAGAAACCTTCGTTCAGTTGGTACAAAGATGCGTTTTCTGCCTTTTGATCCAACTGCGACTTCCCTAATCCGAATGGAACCCCAGCATGCAAACCCGTATTAACCAGTTATTCGAACAAAGCGTTAAATGCCACCAGGACGCCGGGGACAATCTGGGCGACTCGCTTATAACCGCCTCTGAACTAATGGCAGAAAGCCTACTCACGGAAAAGAAAATAATGTCCTGCGGCGGCGGTAGCGCCAACAGCTTTAGCCAGTACTTTTGTTATACATTGCTGAACCAGCTGGAACGAGAACGCCCTGCTCTACCCGCCTTTAACCTGTGCAGCGAAAGCGCACTGAGCTCCATCACTGAAAACCCCGATAGCAGCGAACTATTTTCAAACCAGATCCAGGCATTGGGTTACGCGGGGGATACCTTATTGGTCATCGCCAATGCGGAACAGAACGCCTCCCTTCACCAGGCGATACATACCGCTGAGCAACGACAAATAAACGTGGTATTGCTCAACTGCAATCAGGAGCGGTGGTGGGATAATGAACCAGCAGAAAATCGCGTGGAAGTTTTTTCGCCTACCGATTCACCAGTTCTCGCACAACAACTTCATCTGGTCGCACTTCAAACCATTTGCGAGCTAATAGAGAACCAGTTGTTTGGCGAGTAAGGTCACAGGGCTCGGTACGCGTACCCCGAGGATACAATGACGATTAATCACTAATCGACGTAACTGTTCAGTACGCTAATAAATACACCGGTCACTACTCAGATTGCCCCTGAAATTTGTCAGTTCAAGGCGGAAAATGTGAATTCACAAGTGTAAATGATCATTTTCTAACACGGAAATGACGGATTTCAGGGGTGAGCTGAGTAGTGACTAATCGACAAGCTTGAGATGGGAGCCGCTTCCTTTGGGTGGTTCCGGTGGATCCGGAGCATCTTTTTTTCCCTCTTCCACCTGCAGCATCATGCCACGGCCATTTTCCCGCGCATATACACCCAGAATTGAATGGGTCGGCAAAAATACAGGAAAGGACACCCCACCGAACCGGCACTGAAAGCTAACACTATCGTTATCCATGTTCAGCTCCTGAACAGCGCCTGGAGCCATATTTAGAACAATCTGGCCATCTTGAACATACTCCTGAGGAACCTCCACCTGGTCAGCAGTGGCATCCACGAGCATATGAGGCGTACAGTCATTATCAAGAATCCACTCATAAACCGAGCGTATCAGGTAGGGATTTAGCGGTGTCATATCGTCCATCACCAGAACCAACCATTCGAAGTAATCGTCTCTACCAATATTCAGCAGGGGCTATAAACAAAAAAGGGTCGCAATATTTGCGACCCTTAAATTAGCAATACCCAGGAAAAAGGCACTGCTCGTAGCTTTAAATCGGGAAGGACTACGCCTTGATCCGGGGAGCTCGCATATCTTTTTCATCTTCTGTCAGACTTGTCTGAAACGATTCAAGATTAAACATCCGATCCATGTATTTAAGCAGTGGTGCGGCTTTTTTGCCGTTTAACTCAATCCCCAAAACCGGAAGTCGCCACAGGATCGGTGCAATACAGCAGTCCACCAGTGTTAAATCTTCACTCATAAAATAGGGTTTATCTTCAAATATTGGCGCTACGCCAATCAGGGCTTCGGTCAGCTCTTTCCTAAGCCTTTCCAGCTCTGCTTTTGCAGGTTTTGCCAATATTTTATCTACCAGGGAACCCCAGTCTTTCTCCACTCGGCATATCAGCAAACGTACTTCGGCTCGGGACACAGGGTACACCGGCAGTAATGGTGGATGAGGAAACCGCTCATCAAGATACTCCATCATTACGTTTGGTTCATAGAGCGTAAGATCACGATCAACCAAAGTAGGCAATCGATGATACGGGTTGAGCTCAGCCACCTCATCAGGAATGGTGCCAACAAGATTGATAATCTCGACAGCAACACTCTTCTCCGCAAGTACTATACGTATACGATGGCTATAGTGATCTTCACCATCTGAATAGAACACCATAGAAGAACGTTTTGTGACAACTGACATTTACTCTCTCCAATTACGTTAGAACAACGCAATAAATCTAGAACATAGATAGAACGAAACGGGGACTGCTAGAAGAAGCACCAATACCCCCAGGAGCTATCAAATAGTTCCTGGGGGTTAATCTAATGCTTAGTGTACATCTCTCCAGAATTCTTTATTTAAGAACCAGGTAAAAATAAAGAAAATGAAGATAAAAATCAGCACTTTTATACCAAGTGATTCCCGGTACTCACGACTGGGATCACCCATGTAGTGAAGGAAATTAACAAGATCATACGCAACCTGGTCATACTCTTCCGCACTTAACGCGCCACTACCTTCAACCAGCTTCAGATCACTACAGGGCTCATCGCCATGTGATTCTCCGCAATCCTTAACCTGGATACCTTGCAACTCGTGCAACACATGAGGCATACCGACATCAGGGAATATTTTGTTGTTCACGCCCCATGGACGTGAATCATCCTGATAGAAACCTTTCAGGTAGCTATACAACCAGTCAACACCGCGCAATCGTGTCACAAGTGTCAGATCTGGAGGTGTTGCTCCGAACCATGCCTTTGCCGATTTTTCAGGCATTGCAATGGTCATCAGTTCGCCAATTTTGGCATCACTAAATACCAGATTTTCCATAAATAACTCATGGGGAATCTGAAGATCATCCGCAATACGCTCATAACGTGCGTATTTGGTTGAATGGCAACCGAAACAATAATTCAAATATGTTTTAGCACCACTCTGCAGGGAAGCTTTATCTGCAAGGTTTGGCTTCATATGATCAAGGGTCACGCTGCCGCCCGCCGCCCAACTCATCGCCGACATCAACGAGAGAAAAATAACAACCGCTAGTCTATTTTTCATTAGCTTGTCACCCTGTCTGGAACTGGCTTGGTTTTTTCTGCTTTGCTATAAAATGGCATCAACATAAAGAAGGCAAAATAGAGAAACGTACATACCTGAGCGATTATAGTTCTACCATCGGTCGCCGGTATTGCCCCCAGAATCCCCAGTATGACGAAGCAGATAGCGAACACCACAATAAAGCTTTTACTCATCCAGCCCTTGTAACGTATCGATTTAACAGGGCTGCGGTCGAGCCATGGCAGCACAAACATAATAGCAATCGCTCCACCCATCACCACCAGGCCACCAAACTTATCTGGAATTGCCCGCAACATGGCGTAGAAAGGTGTGTAATACCAGACCGGTGCAATATGTTCTGGGGTCTTCAAACCGTTGGCCGGCTCAAAGTTTGCGTGTTCAATGAAATACCCACCCATTTCCGGAAAGTAAAACACCACAATACAGAACACAAACAGGAATACCGCTATACCCACCAGATCATGGGTGGTGTAGTACGGATGGAAAGCAACACCATCAAGAGGAATGCCGTCTTTATCCTTGTGCTTTTTAATATCAACACCGTCCGGGTTGTTGGAACCCACTTCGTGCAGCGCCAATAGGTGAAGCACAACAAGCGCGATCAATACAATCGGTAGAGCAACCACGTGAAGAGCGAAGAAACGGTTAAGGGTAATACCTGAAATCAGGAAATCACCACGTACCCACAGGGCAAGGCCTTCGCCCACCACCGGAATTGCACCAGCTAGCGATACAATTACCTGAGCACCCCAGAAGGACATATTGCCCCAGGGAAGAAGATATCCGAAAAAACCCTCAGCCATCAGCACCAGATAGATCGCCATGCCGAAGATCCAGATTAGCTCTCTGGGCTTTTGATACGACCCGTATAGCAAACCTCTGAACATGTGTAGATAGATCACTACAAAAAATGCTGAAGCGCCGGTTGAGTGCATGTAGCGTAGCAACCAGCCCCATTCTACATCCCGCATAATGTATTCGACCGATGCGAACGCACCGTCAGAGCTTGGCTCATAACTCATGGTTAACCAGATGCCGGTAAGCAGCTGGTTAGCGAGCACCACCATCGCTAGAACACCGAAGAAATACCAAAAATTGAAATTCTTCGGAGCATAGTACTTGCTCATGTGTGTTTCGTAGGCTTTGACGACGGGCAATCGATCGTCGACCCAGCCAAGAAGATCTGTTAACACTTTCATTAGGCTTCCTCCTCATCGACACCAATGATAAGCGTGGTATCACTGGTATATTTATACGGCGGTACCGTTAAATTTGTCGGTGCGGGCACACCTTTATAAACTCTTCCGGCAAGATCAAATCTGGAACCGTGACAGGGACAGAAAAATCCACCAAGCCACTCATCGCCAAGATCTTCCGGAGCTAATTCAGGTCTATATTTTGGTGAACAGCCAAGATGAGTACAGATACCTACCAGCACCAGATATTCGGCCTTAATCGAACGGTACTCGTCGGAAACATACTCAGGCTGTTCGCCTTCAAGACAAGTAGGGTCACGCAACGAATCATCGAGCTTACCAAGGTTAGCGACGGTTTCTTTAGTTCGTCGAACAATAAAGACAGGTTTGCCTCGCCATTCAATAATCACCATCTGGCCTGGTTCAAGTTTACCGATATCCGCCTTCACCGGTGCGCCAGCCGCTTTCGCGCGGGCGCTAGGGCTCCACGAACCAATAAACGGAACCGCTACGCCGCCAACGCCCACTGCGCCAACCGCAGAGGTTGCGCCAATCAGCAATCGGCGCCTTTTTTGATTTACCTGGTTGTCACTCATCGAGTTATATCCCCAACTGCATTCGATCGGGTTGCAGAATAAAAAAATTTAACTCCTCTCCGGAGCTAACCACTGCTGCCTACTAACGACCCACATAGTTACTGTAACTACATCCATGCAAGCCGAAAAATCCGCAACATTCTACCATAGAAATCCATTCTGGCTCTAAGGTTATGCGCTATCAGGAGGAAATATCGCGGAACGATTTTCCACCACAAAAAAAACGCCCTGAATCGTTAATAGATCGGGCGTTTATCAGGTATCGCGCTAAGCCAGCCCAAAACAGAGACTGGCCACAGAATTTAACGCTTGGAAAACTGCGGCTTTTTCCGCGCTTTTCGCAAACCAACTTTTTTACGCTCAACCGCACGTGAATCCCGGGTGATATATCCCGCTTCACGCAGTGCTGGCTTCAAAGTTTCGTCGTAATTTACCAAAGCTCTCGCAATGCCATGACGAATCGCGCCAGCCTGACCAAAACTTCCGCCACCTTTTACGGTTACGAACAGGTCAAACTTATCAACCGCATCGGCAACGGCAAACGGCTGACGCACAATCATCCGAGCCACTTCTCGACCGAAGTACTCATCAATTGAGCGATCGTTGATTGAAATTTTGCCTTCACCGGGCTTGATGAAAACGCGAGCTGTTGAGGTTTTACGACGACCGGTGCCGTAATATTGAGTAACTGCCATGCTCTATCTTACCTGTATCAAGAGAGGTTAAGTTCTTGAGGCTGTTGGGCCTGATGAGGATGATCGCCACCCGCATAAACTTTTAGTTTTCCAAACATCGCACGACCCAGTGGGTTTTTGGGCAACATACCCTTAACCGCACTTTGGATAACGCGCTCTGGAGCTTTATCAATCAATTTCTCAAAGCTGATCGACTTCAAACCACCAGGGTAACCTGTATGGTGATGGTACATTTTATCCGTAGTTTTCTTACCGGTTACACGAACCTTCTCCGCGTTAACGATTACGATGTAATCTCCGGTGTCTACATGAGGTGTATATTCAGGCTTGTGCTTACCGCGTAAGCGAGCCGCAACTTCAGTGGCAAGACGCCCCAATGTTTTGTCTGTAGCATCTACCAGAAACCAATCTTGTTGGACTTCGGCAGGCTTGGCGCTATAGG
>JAHRWD010000112.1 GCA_019090315.1 Pseudomonadales bacterium | reverse complement strand
GTACGTTTATTCATTGATCACCTGTTTTTTTATTGAGGTGATGTTATCACCTCTTATCAGGTGGCCAGATTTACTATGCCACTACAAAGGCGTTCCGCTACGCGGCATAGGCTGAATTCGATTTAAAAATGCAACACCCTCATGGTGATACCTTCTCTTCCTGCCAATAAATATCTTTCTCATAGATACATACATCCCCGAACCATTTACCTACATTAACACCACGTGAATGATTGTTTTACCCTTTTGTGCAAGTTACGAGGTTAGGTATTTCCCCGCCACATGGTGAACCACATATGGACCCTGGATCGAGTCTTGCAATCAAGCATCTTCCGCTCTTTAGTACCTTCTCGTATCGTGAACTAGCCCCGATGGGTAGTAATAACACATAGAGATAGCTAAGCTGGAGCGAAGATACAAAGGGTTAAACAAGGCTCACCATGATTGAAATCAAAACCCCCAAGGAGCTGGCGCGCCTACGTCGCTATGCGCTGTCTGCACAGGGTTTGCTGCAGGTTCAACCGTTTGGCACTGGCCTGGCGGGGGCACGTAAAGCGATTAACCAGATCGGTTATGTGCAGATCGATACCATATCGGTAGTGGAACGAGCCCACCATCACGTCCTTTACTCCAGGGTACCGAAGTTCGAGCCAGCGATGACGAACCAGATGTTGCTCGATGGCGATATTTTCGAATATTGGACACACGCGGCGGCTTTTATACCCATCGACGATTTTCGCTTTTCCCTACCCTACAAGCACGCCATTAAAAGCGGTCAAACCCATTGGTTTAAAAACCCGGATCAAAAACTGATGGGGGAGCTGTTGGCACGCATACATTCAGATGGCCCATTGCGATCGCGGGATTTGAAAACCAACACAAAAAAACGAGCAGGCTGGTGGGACTGGAAACCCGCCAAAAAGGCGCTCGAACAGCTGTATATGCAAGGCGACCTGATGGTTAGTGACCGTGAGGGTTTCCAGAAAACCTATGATCTGACCGAACGGGTATTGCCTTCCAGGGCAAATTCAAACATGCCCAGTATGGAAGAATTTTCAGCACATATTATCGATCAACAATTGCGCTGCCATGGTTTTGTTTCACTCAAAGGACTGACCTATCTACGACGTAACGCTGAACTGCGCAAAGCGGTGAAATCGCTGGTAGATGAAAGGTTAGCGCAGCGCACTTTGGAAGAACTCAAGCTACCAAATGGCGAACTGTTTATATTGGAAACCGGCGCCCTCGAACAGACCCTACCTCGCTTGAATAACCGCGTGTTGATTCTTTCGCCATTCGACAATAGTGCCATTCAGCGGGAGCGGCTCAGAGCGCTGTTTCAATACGACTACCAGATAGAATGTTATGTGCCCGCAGCTAAACGCCAGTATGGCTACTTTTGCCTGCCACTACTGTACCGGGGCGAATTTATTGGCCGAATGGACTGTAAAGCACATCGAAAAATCGGCCAGTTAGAGATCAAAGCTCTTTATTTCGAAGCACACAACTTAGACGATGAGGTAGTCATTGCTGCATTTGCAGATGCCATCAGCCAGTTCTGCCGGTTCCAAAAATGCGACTCGGTATCTTTGAGCAAAGCCTATCCAAAACATCTAACCCAACGCTTACGCAGTGCGTTAAAGCCTTTAGGGTGACACAACAAGGATAACGGCGGCGCGAAGCGATGCTCCTTGCCCTCTATCCGTATCAAGGATGAAGTATTCCACCAAGACAGAGACTAGTTGTGGCTTTTATATTCGGACGATCTATCGATCCATTGTGCACAACAGCATCTGTTGGCCAAATCCATTATCTATGTTTTCCAACGCCCCACCCTCGACGCTTGCGAGTAAATTATTACTACCATCAAGGTTAAAACAAAGCGCAAACGCTGATTTCATAGCCAGGTTTCTCAGCTGTTGTTTTTCACCGCAAACAATAGCAACCCCAAACCTCTGTTGTTTAATATCAAGCTGAGGGAGCTTGCCAGCCAACACCTCTACAATTTTTTCCGCTAATTCAGTTGAACCCAGTTCATAACTGAGTTGACTCCAAAACGGAATTTCTGATCCAGGCAACCGATTGATATAGCTAGCATCTAGCTTAAAGGTTTTTAGACTGGTTCCACCTATCGAATCATAAAGGTTTTCATTCGGCAGATTATTCAACAAATTTTGATAGAACTCTTCTGGAAAGACATTTTCTATCAGAACGGTTTTTTCAGAATCCAGCTGCAGAGAATTTTTCGCAATGTTTTTTAACATTTGGCCAATGGATTTTTCAACCCGCATGGGGCCGATTTGTCTTTGATACAGCTCTTCATATTCTGGCCAGGGGGCGCGGTAGAAAATCACATTACCGATATTTCTAAATGGCCCCTCTTCCAGGCAGGATTCAGCCCGCTGGTTTTCAAAATAGGTGAAGCCTAGTTCGGCCATCTGCTCAAATACTTGCTGATGTTCGGGCAGGTTTGGATTGAGTTCTATCGCTACGGATTTCACTTTTGAGTTGCGGATGGTATTCATCATTCCATTGACGACTTTGTATTCGAAACCATCAACATCGAGTTTGATATGGTCTGGCATGGGTATGGTGCCATCCTCTACCATTTGGTCCAGGGTCATCAAAATGCAACCCTGAACAAAGGGCGTGTGCAATGGCTCCAGATTGAAGTCCAACGCCTCTCCGGACGAATGGAACGCACCGCCAGCATCCATATGGCCAAGATATAATTTGCTTAAGCCTGAGGTGTCTGAGAGACCAACGCAGTATGCGGTGACCTTATCGGACAGATCGTTCAGATAGATATTTTGATTGAGCAAGCTGTGGTTTTGGCTTTCTGGCTCAAAGGCGTAAACCTGCATACCGCGCCCGGCCGCCGCCAATGTTGAGTACATTCCGACGTTGGCGCCAATATCTATCAGCACCTCTCCCTCTTTCATGCAGGACAACCAACGGACGGTATCCGGCTCCTCCAGGAAAAGGCTATCGACACGCCATTCCGTTAGGCTGTTAGGGGTGCGATAGCGTAGTTCTTTACCTTCATACGCTGTTGTACGTATAGGTATTTCGACTTCTTTGTTTTGCGTTGGCGCTTGTGACACGCGGTACTCCCCTTTGAATTCAGCCAGTACTTCGACAAAGTTATACTAGCCATGACAACCATGTATTGATGGGTAGATGATAAACGATTCATTGTCGGCAGAGTTGGCGATCTTACATTTTCCCCTGGAGCAGCAATGCCGAAGATGACGTAAGGTTTTTCCGTATAACCATTAAACCCACAGGTTAACTGTGAAATGGCTTAACTGTTTTGTTCAGCTCTTTAATTTTCAGACAAATCAAAAGCTAACGAGCAAAAAAAAGGGCGGAATAAATCCGCCCCTTTTCTAATCTTTGTACGGCAATCAAACCACCGATAAGATTTACATTATGTAACTAGTTCAATTAGAACTGGTTCATAGTGTTGTCTTTACCAGACGCTTTCAGCGCTGCATCACCAGAGAAGTACTCTTTGTGATCGTCGCCCATATCTGATCCAGCCATGTTTTGGTGCTTAACGCATGCGATACCCTGACGGATCTCTTTACGTTGAACGCCAGCAACATAACCCAACATACCTT
>JAHRWD010000122.1 GCA_019090315.1 Pseudomonadales bacterium | reverse complement strand
TCTGGTACGTTTATTCATTGATCACCTGTTTTTTTATTGAGGTGATGTTATCACCTCTTATCAGGTGGCCAGTTTTACTATGCCACTACAGGTCGAGGGTTTCATTCAATGCAATATTGACACACTGCTTACCCACTTCCACCGCCAGAGGTGCCCGCTTCGCCAAATCAATAGCCAGTGCCTGAGCCCTGTCGAGCACTTCATTGCCCGGGCAGGCGTAATTGGCGATGCCGAAGTTGATGGCTTCATCGGCATTGAGAGTACGTCCATTCAGAATCATCTCCATCGCTAACGGTTTACCGACGATGCCCGGTAAACGCTGAGTGCCCCCGGCGCCGGGAATAACACCCAGATTAACCTCCGGCAAGCCAAGACGAACATCCTCACTTACCACCACCATGTCGCACTGCATCATCATCTCAAACCCGGCACCCAGCGCCAGCCCCTGGACAGCTGCAATAATTGGCTTGCGGAAATTCTCAATTGCCCGCCAGCTGGGATTGCCAAAATATCGACGTGCATCGAGGGCGGAAAAATCCAGCAGTTCACCGATATCAGCCCCCGCTGCAAAGGCTCGCTCATTGCCGGTTAGCACCACTGCACGCACAGCATTATCGTTCTCAAATCCTTCTAGCACTGAACGCAGCTCATCAAGCATGCCCTGACACAAAGCATTTAATTGTTTGGGCCGGTTAAACTGCACACGAGCAAAACCCCGGTCATCTTTTTCAACGATTAAATACTGATAATTCATTTATTGGTCTCCCGTTTATTCATATCCATTACAGAATTGGAACTAGTAAGCATCCTGCTAACTTCTAGAATATTACAAAAGCTCTTCAACATGTCGGATAGATAACATAACTACCTCGGCCGGCAATTGGCTGACCCCTGGATTAAAGGTGCGTCACTGGACGGTATGGAAAACCTGCCACTTCCAAAGGTGCTGCCCAGGCGATTGGCGAGCAACTAGAAGCGATATTAAAGAAGTTTCGGTCGGTAGAAGAAGTGTTGGCGGATACTGTAGCAGGCAGCCAATAAAAAAGCCCACCACTCACGTGGCAGGCTTTCTTAAATGGGAATGGAATATGGGGCGGGGGGAACTTAACCAGCCTCGCAACACTTTGTATTTATTAATTTAGCACATGCCGACTCTATCTCGGTGTTACTATCAGTGTTACTAAAAACAAAAGTCACCCGATAATTCTTTAGATAATCCAGTCTATCAATAAAGCAGTATGTGGTTCAATCGCAAAACATGGAATCGAACTCAAAGCAGAAGTATGACGCTCTCTGTCGGAAAATACCCTAATTTCCACCCCTTTCATAAAATAAGCCGCTAACATAGTCTGTATACCCAAAAGCCGTAATGCTTAGGTGTATATTAAGATGTGTTTGGTTATCGGTTTGATAAGGATTTTTAAGGGATGAAGTTCAACGAAGACTCAAGGGTGAAAATCCCCACTATCCTGCATTTGATGCGTTTGGGGTATGAATACCTATCCCTAAAAGACCCAAAGGTCACATGGGATGAATCAACCAACATCTTCACCGACATCTTCCACCAAAGCATTCAGCGTATAAACCCCACTATTAGTGACCTTGAAGCCAGGCAGTGCTTTGATGACATATCACTCTGCCTGGAGAACGAAGACCTGGGCAAAGCCTTTTATGAAAAGCTCATCAATAAATCAGGCACTCGCTTAATCGACTTTGAAGATTTCAACAACAACACCTTCAATGTTGTCACTGAGCTTACCTACAAAAAAGATGATGAAGAGTTCCGCCCAGATATCATATTGCTGATTAACGGTTTACCGCTGGCGTTTATCGAGGTCAAAAAGCCCAACAATAAAGACGGTATATTGGCCGAACACAAACGCATTCAAACCCGCTTTGAGAATAAGAAGTTCAGGAAGTTCGTCAACATCACCCAGCTGATGGTTTTCTCGAACAACATGGAATATGACGACAGCTCACCCATGCCGATTGAAGGCGCGTTTTATGCAACCGCCTCATACCAAAAGCCAAGTTTTAACTATTTCCGTGAAGAACAGGATTTTGATTTAAACACACTGCTCTCAACGGTAAATGATGACAGTGAAACCACGGTTCTCAAAGACAACAACCTACTAAGCATCAAGCAATCGCCCGAATTTGCCAAAAACAAAAGCCCCGACACGCCCACTAACCGAATTTGCACCTCACTATTCCAACGTGAACGCCTGGCCTTTGTGCTGGAGTTTGCCCTGGCTTATGTGAAAGAGCGTACCGGCCTGCAAAAGCACATCATGCGTTACCCGCAAATGTTCGCCACCAAGGCTATAGAACAGAAGTTAGAGGAGGGGGTGAAAAAAGGCATCATCTGGCACACTCAGGGCAGCGGTAAAACCGCATTGGCCTACTACAACGTCAAATACCTTGCTGATTACTTCCAGAAGAAGGGCGTGATTGCCAAGTTCTACTTTATTGTCGACAGGCTGGATTTGCTGGTACAAGCAGGCAAAGAGTTCAAATCACGCGGTTTAGTGGTGCACAACATAGAATCGCGTGAAGCCTTCGCCAGAGACATCAAACAAACCGCCGCTATTCACAATAATTCAGGCAAGGCAGAAATTACCGTCGTCAATATCCATAAATTTAAAGACGACCCCGACGTTACTAAAAATAGTGATTACAACCTCAATGTTCAGCGCGTCTTCTTTTTGGATGAAGTACACCGCAGCTACAACCCAAAAGGCAGTTTCTTAGCCAACCTGGAGCAATCAGACCGCAACTCAATCAAAATCGGCTTGACGGGTACGCCGCTACTGGGTGAAGAATACAACTCCAAAACGCTCTTTGGTGACTACATCCATAAGTATTACTACAACGCATCCATCAAAGATGGCTACACCCTGCGCTTGATCCGTGAAGAGATCGAAACCAGCTACAAGCTCACCCTGCAAAAAGCCCTGGAAGAGATCAAAGTCCTCAAGGGCAATGCCGATAAAAAAGAGGTCTATGCTCACTCAGAATTTGTTGAGCCAATGCTGGATTACATCGTCAAAGACTTTGAAAGTGCGCGTATCGCTAATGATAACAATGGTATCGGGGGCATGGTGGTTTGTGATTCATCCGACCAGGCCAAGATGATGTACGAGGTGTTTCAAGCAAAATATGCTCTACAGGAACCGCTGGCGATGGTTGCAGAACCAAAGGCCAGCTACAACGCCATAAAGAAACAGGACAGCGAAGTACACACCGCCGCCGTGATACTGCACGACATCGGCACCAAAGAAGAACGCAAACAATTAGTAGATGATTTTAAAGAAGGCCAAATTGACCTTCTATTCGTCTACAACATGCTACTCACCGGCTTTGATGCCCCACGCCTCAAAAAGCTCTACATCGGCCGTGTGATTAAAGCCCACAATCTATTGCAAACCCTGACCCGTGTGAATCGCATCTACCAGGGCTTTAACTATGGCTACGTGGTGGATTTTGCCGATATTGAGCAGGAATTTGAAAAGACCAACCAAGACTATTTTAAGGAATTACAGTCAGAGCTAGGCGATGAAATAGAGCACTTCAGCAACCTGTTTAAATCACAGGCAGAGATTGAGCAAGAGATACAAGAAATTAGAGAAGTCCTGTTTCACTTTGATACCAGCAATGCCGAGGTCTTCTCCGAGCAAATCACTCAAATCGACTCACGCGCAGAAATACTCAAAATCACCAAAGCGCTGAACAACGCCAAAAGCCTCTACAACCTCATTCGTCTATCGGGTGATTACGAGATGCTGGACAGACTCGACTTCCGAACGCTCACCATCCTATCAAGGGAGGCCAACAACCGCCTAGCGCTTATCAACACCAAAGATGCGTTAGAAAACAATATAGACAGCACCAACCTGCTCAATATTGCCCTGGAAGACGTTATCTTTGCCTTCACCAAGATCAAAGAAGAAGAGATGGTGATTGCAGACAAACTAAAAGATACTCTGCAAAAAACAAGGGAAACTATGGGCGGTAACTTTGACCCAGGCGACCCCGTATTTATCTCGCTGAAAGAGGAGCTGGAACGATTATTTAAAAAGAAGAACCTGAGTGAAGTCTCCAAAGAACAGATGGAAAGCAATATCAAAGCCCTTAATGATATTTATACAAAGGCCAAAGAGCTGGAGCGCAAAAACCAGCTTCTAAAAGCCAAGTACGATAACGATGAAAAATACGCCCGCCTGCATAAACGCCTGATGGAAAAAGACCCACT
The DNA here is from genome assembly GCA_019090315.1 of Pseudomonadales bacterium. GTDB lineage: Bacteria > Pseudomonadota > Gammaproteobacteria > Pseudomonadales > JAHRWD01 > JAHRWD01. The sequence goes on along the minus strand of JAHRWD010000122.1, from coordinate 7,291 downwards.
CACCGACAGCGAGAGCAAACTCTTTGATGCCCTCAAAGGCTTAAAAGTAGAAGTAGACAAGCAAATTGAGCAAAACGCCAAGATGCTGGAAAACGAAAGCTTTGTCGAGAAAATGGTGATGCGCCTGGCGATTGATCAATTCAAAACCAAACAAAAACTACCGATAACGCCATCCACCACAAAACGAATTAATAGCCTGCTTGTAAAAGAGTATATGAATGAATACCACGGCCAAGCCGCCTGAATTAGAGAATAGAATGAACGACACACAACAATTTACACAACAAACGAAAGCCCTAATTGATGACCTAAAAAGCGTCTGCGCCAACTATGGCCTGGGCAACGATGGCAACGAATTCAAAATCATCACCCAGGTATTTCTATACAAGTTCCTCAATGACAAATTCGTCCATGAAATAAAACAGCTCGATGAAACCATCGCCAAAGCCGACAACTGGGAAGACGCCCTCAAAGCACTTAGTGCGGATGACTATGAAATGCTCATCATGCAGCTCAGTGAAAGCACCGCCGTAATCAGCCCCAACCACTTTATATCCTCACTGTTTGCCAAACAGAACGAAGCCAACTTTGCCGATATTTTCGATACCACCCTCACCGACATAGCCCGCGACAACAGCGACATATTCTCGGTGCTCACCGATGGCGGTGAAAAAATTGTGCTATTCGAGAACTTAAGCAAATACGTCACCGACAAACGGGATGAATTCTGCAAAGCCATCGTCAACAAACTTACCGGCTTTAGTTTTGAGCATATCTTCCACGAGAAGTTTGATTTTTACGCCACCATCTTTGAATACCTGATTAAAGACTACAACACCAACAGCGGCAAATATGCCGAGTATTTTACCCCTCACGCCGTTTCAAAGGTGATGGCGCGGTGTCTGGTGCCTGCCGATAAAAACGGAAAATCAAGCAAGGTGAGCAACGTCACCTGTTACGACCCCTCCGCCGGTTCAGGTAGCCTGTTAATGAATCTCGCCCATGAGATTGGCGAAGATAAATGCACTATCTATTCACAGGACATTTCACAAAAATCATCCGGCTTATTGCGCCTCAACCTTATCCTCAATGATCTGGTGCACTCCATACACAACATCATCAAAGGCAACACCATACTGGAGCCTTACCACAAACAGGCAAACGGCGAATTAGAAACTTTTGACTACATCGTCTCAAACCCGCCCTTTAAACTGGACTTTTCAGACTTCAGTGCAGAGCTAGACAGCAAAGAGAACCACGACCGATTTTTTGCAGGCATCCCCAAAGTACCGGCCAAGAAAAAAGAGTCCATGGCCATTTACCTGATGTTCCTACAGCACATCATCTGCTCGCTTAACCCCAACGGCAAGGCTGCCGTGGTAGTGCCCACAGGCTTTATTACCGCGCAAAGCGGTATTAGTAAAAAAATACGGAAAGTGCTGGTGGATGAAAAAATGTTGGCCGGTGTGGTGAGTATGCCTTCAAATATCTTTGCTAATACTGGTACAAACGTATCCATACTGTTTATTGATAAGACCAACAAAGCGGATGTAGTGCTGATTGATGCCTCAAGCTTGGGTGAGAACATTAAAGAGGGGAAAAACCAAAAAACCGTATTAAGGCGCGATGAAGAAGATCAGATTATTAGTACCTTTAACAACAAAGAAGTGATGGATGATTTCTCCGTGGTGGTGAGCTATGAGGATATTGCCGCGAAGAACTACTCGTTTAGTGCGGGGCAGTATTTTGAGGTGAAGATTGAGTATGTGGATATTACAGTTCAAGACTTCGACACTAAGATTGATCAATTCTCGCGAAATTTAAAAGACTTATTTAGTGCATCAAGAGAAGTAGAAAAAGAGATTCAAGCAAAGTTATCGGGATTGCAATTCAATGAGCGTTAAAACCCTCGATAATATGTGTAATATTGCGACAGGTAAGTTAGATGCCAATCAAGCTGTGTCTGATGGGGGTTTCCCTTTTTTTACCTGTGCTGAGCATCCAGATAGGATTGATTCTTTTGCGTTTGATGATGATGTTGTCCTTGTCGCCGGGAATAACGCCAAAGGAAACTTCCATGTAAATAGATATATAGGGAAGTTTAATGCTTACCAACGAACTTACGTACTAACTGCCAAGTCGGGAGCATGCATTGACTATGTTTACTATGCGCTCAAATTAGAGTTAAGGCGATTAAGGGAGAGAGCCCAGGGGTCGCAGACTAAGTTTCTAACAATGCCGATTTTGACAGGCATCGGCTTAACGATATTGATTTTGATGAGCAAAAAAAAATATCACAGGTGTTGGCTTCAATCGACAAAAAAATAGCCCTAAACAACAAAATCAATACCGAGCTAGAAGCCATGGCCAAGCTCATTTACGACTATTGGTTTGTACAGTTTGACTTCCCCGATGCCAACGGTAAGCCCTACAAATCATCGGGCGGAAAAATGGTTGACAACGAAGAGTTAAAGCGTGAAATTCCTGAGGGGTGGGGGGTTAATGTATTAACTGATTGGATTAAGTCCGATAAAACAGGCGATTGGGGCAAAGAATCACAACAGGGTAATTATACTTTGCAAGTTGATTGTATTCGCGGAGCAGACATAAATGGCCTAAACGGTAAAGGGATGGTAAAGTCACCCAATAGATTTATATTGCAAAAAAATCAGCATAAACTTCTGTCTCCTTTCGACTTAATTGTTGAAATTTCTGGTGGAAGCCCAACGCAATCCACAGGAAGACTTGCTTTTTTAACACCAGAATCATTTGAACGATTCGATCATCCTTTGATTTGCTCAAATTTCTGCAAAGCTATCTCGCTTGAAAATAATTGCTATTTTTTTAACTTCGTTTATCAATGGAACTCTTTGTATAGTAATGGGGTGCTGTTCGGCTGGGAGGGGAAAACAAGCGGAATTAAAAACCTTCTGTTTGACTCGTTTGTTAGCAAGCATAGTGTTTGTCAGCCGCCGGAGCTTCTTGCAAAAGAATTCAGCAGATTAATTGAGCCAATTCAACAAAAGAAACAAAAAGCATTCAAAGAAAACTCAGAACTTGAATCTTTACGAGACTGGCTCCTCCCCATGCTAATGAATGGCCAGGTCACCGTAAACGAAACATCACAAAAGAAAGGCAAAGGATAAATGCATGAAGCCCTATATCCCTGACAACCTACCTTTGCAAGAACTGGATTATAAAACCCTGTTCCCGCTGGTGGGCAGTGCCAATGCCGAACTGGCACGTTACGATGGTTTGTTACAGGGCATCCCCAACCCCGCCATTATGCTATCGCCCTTAACCACCCAGGAAGCGGTGTTGTCTTCTAAGATTGAAGGCACCCAGGCCACGGTGGATGAAGTGTTAGAACAAGAAGCTGGCTTGATAAAAGAAGGAGAAAAATTTAAAGATATTCAGGAAATATCCAATTACCGCCATGCGCTTTTTCGTGCCAGTGAATACCTGCAAGACTACCCCATTCGTTTGGGTTTTATCTGCGAGCTGCATAAAATTCTGTTAGACAGCGTGCGTGGACAAAGTAAAGCGCCGGGGCAATTCCGTGATGATCAAAACTGGATTGGCAAGGCAGGTTGCACAATTGAACAAGCGTCTTTTGTGCCCCCCGACCCTTTGCAGTTGCCCAATTTTTTGCAGGCATGGGAAGCCTACATGGATGCAGATGACAGTGATTTTCTATTACAAGCCGCCGTGGTACATGCCCAATTTGAATTATTGCATCCCTTTAAAGATGGCAATGGCCGTATCGGGCGCATTTTAATTCCGTTGTTTTTGTATCAAAAAAAGGCTTTGTCAGAGCCGATGTTTTATTTGAGTGAATATTTAGAAGCCAACGTAGAAGAGTATTACGACGGCTTAAAAGGCATTTCTGAACAAGGCGACTGGAACACCTGGATTGCCTTCTTTCTAAAAGCCATTGCGATACAGGCTAAGCAAAACAGCCAACGAGTGCGTGCCATCATGGAGCTGTATGAAGAGATGAAACTCACCATTCAGGATATTACTCACTCACAATATTCTGTTCAGTTATTAGACGCCTTGTTTAACAGGCCTATTTTTAAAACCTCTGATCTGGTAAAGCAGCTTAGCCAGGCTTACGGCATTCACGAAAAAACCACACCAGGGCTATTACGACAACTTAAAGACGCTGATGTTTTGCGCGAATTACAAGCAGGTAGTGGTAGAAGAGCTGCCGTGCTGTGCTTTCCTCGGCTTATCAACCTTGCCGAAGGTAAGGATGTTTTGTGACAGCTTTGAGTAGCCTCGGCGCTCCCTTACGGCCCTTGTGGAGCGTAAATCATAAATCACGCTCCTCTAAATAGTTTGAGGATAACCCAGACTCCTCTAAGCACGAGTAATTTAACTGATGTTTTGCTATCCGCTGTGTACAACAAATCCCATAATTCGGATCCCGTTTTACGTTTGCCAGCAAAGCGGTAATCAAAGCGCCAATACTTTTGGCCTTTAGTGGTGACATAGAGATAAAGCCCTCTTCCATCAGAAGTTTGTAGGGCTTTTGTTTCGCTTCAGCTTGCTTGACCTGAATCACCGTTAACATCGCACACACCGCCTCAAATGGAGGTTATGACGGTATTAAGGAGCAATCAGGCTTTATGGCTTAGAAGCCAATAGACAGACACATTCATAACTTTGTGCCTCTTAACGTACCTCTTGTTTATGAGCCGAATAACCGGCATTATTCGGCTCATAAACTGATCTGAATGCAAAGGGTATTTGGCTCATCGCCTTATCGTTACTTGAGCAGAGGAACTGATGTACATCTGGGAGCACCAAACCTGGCCCTTATTTCAAAGCGATACAAAGCTAATAGATAGCCGCCTGACGCAAGTATTGGCGCTACAGCAGCAATTGGTCGGTAGAGCCAGTGAATTGCCAGAAGGTTTGGACAAACAGGCAGAGCTGGATGCGTTGGTTCAAAGTGTTATCAAGTCTTCTGAGATTGAAGGGGAAAGCCTTAATGTAGGCTCGGTGCGCTCATCAGTAGCCCGGCAACTGGGGCTTGAGCAAGCAGGTTTGCCCAAAGCGGCTCGGTATGAAGAGTCTGTGGTTGAGATGCTGGTATCAGCAGTGAGTGATCTTGAAAAACCTTTGACCAGCAAACTGCTTTGTCAGTGGCAGGCAGCGCTTTTTCCTGAGCCGTCATTGCTACGGACAATTGCGATCGGGTCGTTTCGTGACGATGCTGGCGGCCCCATGCAGGTAGTATCCGAGCGGCGGGGAAAAACCGAGGTACATTTTGAAGCGCCGCCCGCAAAACAGTTAACCAAAGAGCTGAACACTTTTTATAGTGCCTTTAACAGCTCCCCTCCTGAGCAGCATGGCATGATTCGGGCCGCTATCGCCCATCTTTACCTCATAACGATTCACCCCTTTGATGACGGCAATGGCCGCGTAGCACGAGCGCTAACAGACAGGGCATTGGCGCAGTGTGAAAACACCAGTATTCGTTTCTATTCCTTAAGTGCTGCCATTGAGAAAAACAAGAACGGCTACTATCAAATATTGGAACAGACACAAAATTGCCGCAATAAAACACAGCAGCATCAACCCTTAGATATTACCGAGTGGTTGTTGTGGTTTCTGGATACGCTGGGGCAAGCAATAGAGGATGGTTTGTTGCGGGTTGAGCGGGTATTACTGAAGGCGCGTTTTTGGCAGCGACACGCGCAAACCCTGTTATCTGGGCGACAATTAAAAGTACTCAACCGGTTGCTAGACGGCTATGGCGTCGAGTTTGTCGATGGGCTCGCCGCCCGTCACTATCAGGCGATTGGCGGTGTCAGTAAAGCAACTGCCACCCGTGATCTTGCAGATTTGGTAGAGAAAGGGTGTTTGCAGGCGCTTGAGGCTGGGGGGCGGAGTGTGAGATATAGGGTTTATCAAGATGGGAAGGCGTAAATTAAGGCCAATAGACAGCTTGATTTACAGCTAGTTATCGGCTAACTTAAGGCTATGTCGTGGCAACCTAAATACATTATCAGCAATAAACTCCTGCTCACTATCCGTGAGATTGGAGAGTCTATTGGCGAGATACAAGCGCAGAATCTCACTCCGACTACGTTGGCAAAACTGGAGCTAAATGCCAGAGAGTTATCCGCTTATGCGTCGACTAGCATAGAGGGTAATCCACTGCCGCTTACCGATGTTAAACGTCTGCTAAAAACCCGTAAAGAGAGCGTTCGCGATACTGAGCGTGAAGTGCTCAATTACAACAAATCCCTGCAAGCTTTATACAAATCTGTCAGTCAAAATCAGTTCAAACTCAGAATCAAAACACTGAAGAAGGTCCAGGGACAGGTAGTTGATGGATTGATGGATAACCCCTCTCATTGCGGAGCGTTACGGCAAGACCCCGTTATTATCCGCAATCCACGCAAAATCGATGAAGTTGTTTTCATCCCGCCTGATGCAAAGGATGTGCGGCAACTGACAAAAGAACTGATGGGGTTTGTGAATGACAATGTTGGCAAAATCGACCCGGTCATTCTTGCGGGAATTTTTCACCGTCAAAACGTCATTATTCATCCGTTTATGGATGGCAATGGCCGAACAACACGACTACTCACAACGGCTATATTAGGAAATGCAGGCCTCGATCTGTTCAAGATATTTAGTTTTGAAGATTACTACAATCGTAATATCACCCGCTATTTTAAGGCTGTTGGTCTTGAGGGTGATTATTACGATTTGAAGGATGAAATCGATTTTTCAGAATGGCTGGAATATTTTTCAGAAGGCATACTGGATGAATTGCGCCGTGTTATAAAAATATTGCCGGAGCAATCACGGGATAAACCAAGATTAGAACCGCATCATAAACAAGTACTGGATTATATCCGCGAACAAGGCAGCATTACGCAGCGTGAATATGGCGCCATCTCTGATCGTAGCCTGGCATCGCGTAAGCTGGATTTTGAAAGGTTGATTCAGTTGAGTTTGATTGATGCGAAAGGCGTAGGGCGCGGCACTTATTACGTGCTGGTGCTTTCTTAATTCTCGACTGGGTAACGCTCTCTTCTGCTCAATCAGTTGAAGAGGTGTTGGCGGATACGGTTGCAGGCAGCCAATAAAAAAGCCCACCACTCACGTGGCAGGCTTTCTTAAATGGGAATGGAATATGGTGGAGGCGGGGGGAGTTGAACCCCCGTCCGCCGATTCGCGACCTTCGGCTCTACATGTTTAGACTGTCCTTAATTTAACTTTAAGCGTCCCGACAGACAGGGCTACCTAAAGCGATTTCGGTAAAGTTTTG
>JAHRWD010000111.1 GCA_019090315.1 Pseudomonadales bacterium | reverse complement strand
CTCAGTTGGTAGAGCAAATGACTGTTAATCATTGGGTCCCTGGTTCGAGCCCAGGTCGAGGAGCCAAATTCTTTCACTATGAACCGCTTCCCCATTCACAAAGGGGGCGAGTTTATAAGTTATAGCCGCCTTGCGGGCAACTCAATACCCGCACAAGTGGTTCTCGTCAAGCATGGTTTTGGGGGGCTGAATTTCTAGCTCAGGCTAGTTTAAAAAGGTCACGTGAATCACGTGACCTTTTTTTTGTTCGAAAGTTTTCTCTTCTATCCAGCATCATCCTTCTTCAAAGGATTTCCAGCTAACCCTTCCCAGGCCCGCACAACGAGCAATAGCGCATTTATTCGATCGGTGGTGCTGATAAACAACTGAAGTTGGTCAATAGGACGCCCTTACAAATTGACACCAAAGCATTCCAACCGGGCTCCAAAAATGCAATGCTAATATTGAACGTTGTTTGCATTATCGAAATTCATGATTAACGGCTAAGGCCCCAGCAGGGGTCTGATCCTAAGACCGAACGCCGCAATAGAACTTTATAGTTTAATACCAACACAGAAAGTGAAGGCAGCTGCGATTGAACTGCACTCCTTATTTCCTCCTGAGGCAACATCGATAATGACGAAACGTATGAATATTCGGGTGCTAACTTTTGTAGCCGCTACGGGTCTTATCTGTCTAATTTTGATGCTGCAGACCTGCCTGGTACTGTATGTAAATTACTACCAACTAGAGCATGAATTACGCAACGAGCTGTTCAGAGATGAACTCTCTGATGCCATTCAATTTAAGGGTATTATTGAGCACCTGTTGCAAAAACATGAGTTTGAACAGCTTCAGGAAGAGATAGTGGTAATGGGGGTTGAGCCAGCGGTATCCAAAGCTGTTGTGATCGACAACCATCATATTGTGCTGGCCAGTACAATCTATGCGGATAAAGGTAAAACTTTTCAGCAGCTGTTTCCAGAGTTACTGGGCACCGATTATGAAACGCTATTAAATGCTGCACAGAAAACGGGGCGATACAGGACGTTGCAGCTGGATGAAGTGAATTTTTGGGTTCTGTTTCAACCGATTGTATTGACCCCCTCCGATAGTAGTACAGATCAACAAAGCGTTGGTTTTCTAGTAAAAAAAATTGACCTGTCATGGATTGGGCGACAAGCGCGCTCAAGCCTCCTTGAGCGATTTCTACCTACCCTGTTCCCGTTGGTACTGGGTGCTTTTTTGTTTGCGATCATTGCCTATTACCTGCATACCAGGCGTTTAACCGTTCTTGGCCAATTATTTCGGGATATTGCTGTTAATGGGTTGGACTTTAGATCCGCCGACATCAGCGGAAACAAAAATGGGTTGTTATACACTCGATCGAATAAATTCATTGAGCGAAAACAGCGAAACCTGACCTCGGTTGTTGAGCAAATAGCACTTCGGGAGCAGGGTTTATCACTAATGCTGCATAGTATTGCGGATGCGGTGATTGTTACCGATACGGAGGAAAGAATTGTACGGATGAATCCGGTAGCCGAGGACATTACGTCCTGTAAATTTAAAGATGCTGAAGGCCAGTTTCTGGAAAAACTATTTTCTGTTATCGATACCGGCACTCGAGAAAAGATGACGAATCCGGTAGCAGAAGCATTATCAACCGGGAAAACCGTCAATCTCAGTAACCATACATTAGTAATACCGAAAAACGGTCAGGAATATCAAATATCCGATAGTGCCGCACCCATTATAAATGAAGCGGATGAGATCGTTGGGGTGATTTTGGTGTTCCGGGACGTTACCGAAACGTTTCGATTACAACAAAGTATTTTCGAACGGAACCAGCTGCTTGAAGCCGTTATGAATAACATGCCGGCCTTGCTATATATCAAAGACATTAAAGGGCGGTTCCTGAATGTGAATCGTTCCTTTGAAGGTGCATTTGAGATTAAAAATGACGATGTCGTAGGGAAAACCGATCAAGATCTGTTTGATAAAGATATGGCTGATGACTTTCAGGGCGAAGACCAGAAAGTAATAGATACTGGGGAGACCATTAGTTGGCAAAATGAAGCAAAATCGGCTGAAGGTCTGCGTAAATATTTAACTATTAAATTTCCTCTTTATGATCTTAATGATGAGATCTATGCAGTATGTGGTATGTCGACGGATATTACTGATCAGATACGTTTGCTCAAGCAGTTGGAGGAATCAAAGAAAAATTTACAGGCCATCATTGATCATGCGCCAGCGGTGATTTATATCAGGGACCTTCAAGGCCATTTTCTCCTGGCGAATAAAAACCTTTCTGAAATGATGCAAATGCCGCTTGAAGAAATAGTGGGTCAAAACTCTTATGATGTCATGGATTCGGATAGCGCTGATCAACATCTGCAACACGAAAAAATAGTCATTGAGAGCGGCATGGCACAAGAGTTTATTGAACAGTTCCCCCAGAAGGATGGGGTGCATCATTTTCTTTCTGTGAAGTATCCGCTGTTTGATGAAAACAACAATATTTATGCGGTTGGTGGTATTGGTACGGATATTACAGAACGGTTCAAGCTTGAGCAGTCTATACGTAAATCTGAGCAGCATATGCGGCTCTATCGTGATCAAAATCCCCTGGCATTTATCGAATGGAATCCCCGCCTTGAAGTAGTCGACTGGAATCCTGCAGCAGAAAAGCTATTTGGATACAGTAAAGCTGAGGCACTGGGACGCACTGCAAATGAGTTGATTCTCCCTGAGCACCTTCACGAATATATTGATGCGCTAACAGAAGTTCTGATTTCTCAGTCAGGTGGTGAATCCAGTTTTAATGAGAATGTAACCAGGGCGGGTAAGTTGATTTACTGCCAGTGGCAAAACACACCCATTACTGATGAATCTGGGATAGTTGTCGGTGTTGCTTCTTTGATTCGTGACATGTCGGAACAGCAAAAGATGGAAGAGGAGTTAAAGGCGCAGGAGGTCGAACAGCATCAAATTCTGAATCATATTGTAGATGGGGTCATCACTATTGATGAGAGTGGCACAATATTGAGTTTTAATCACAGCGCTGAAACCCTGTTTGGTTATGGATCAGAGGAAGTGATTGGTAGTAACATAAATATGCTGATGCCTGAACCTGACCGCAGTCAACATGATTCCTATCTCCATAGCTATGTCGAAACGGGTACGGCGAAGGTTATTGGGTTTAATCGTGTGGTGAGGGGGCAACGAAAAAATAGCGATACCTTTTCAATGCGCCTGTCTGTAGCAGAGCTTCCGGTTTCTGTGGCTGGAAGAAGACGTTTCGTAGGCTCATGCATGGATGTGACGGAGCTTGAACAACGGGAGCTTCAACTTCAGCAAATCCAGAAAATGGAAGCTCTGGGAAAACTTACCGGTGGAATAGCCCATGACTATAACAATATGCTCGGCGTGATTTTAGGTTACGTAGATTTGCTTGAAGGTAAACTCAAGCAACCTGATGTGATTCGGTATGTTAAGCAAATACAGAAAGCTGGCCAGCGCGGAGCTAACCTTACCAGTAAGCTATTGTCCTTTTCTCGCAAAAAAGCTATTGAATCTGAAGTAGTTGATATCAATCTGTTGCTTGAAGAGGAGCGGGATATGTTGCAGAAAACCCTCACCCCTCGTATTGAGCTACGAATGGATTTGCAGGATGAGATCTGGCCGGTATGGATCGACAAAGGTGAATTTGAAGACGCGCTGTTAAACCTTTCTATCAATGCAATGGATGCAATGCGAGGCACCGGAAAACTGAAGTTGTCCACCGCTAACCAGACGCTGGATGAAGCAGAGGCGAGTGAGTTGGGTGTTTCCCCGGGTGACTATATTGCATTCGCGATTGAAGACAGCGGGTGTGGAATGAGCGCAGCGGTCAGTTCGCGGGTTTTTGATCCATTTTTTTCAACAAAAGGTGAAAGCGGCACCGGGCTTGGTCTAAGCCAGGTGTATGGCTTTGTTCAGCGCAGTAATGGCGCGATATGGATCGATTCATTACCATCATTGGGTAGCCGTTTTGAGTTGTTTTTTCCCAGATATTTTAGTGATGAAACAAAATATGAAGTAATTCAACAATTTTCTGCAAAGGAAATAACCGGTGATGAGACGATATTGATTGTTGATGATGAGCCAGCAATAAGAGATATCAGTCGAGAGCTACTAACCGATAAGGGATATAAGGTGCTTTGTGTTGGTAATGGCAAAGAGGCACTGGAAGTGTTGCAAAATACAGATGTCGATCTTTTGATTAGCGATGTAATAATGCCGGGAATGGATGGATACCAGCTTGCAAGAAAGGTCAAACTCCAGTTTCCGCATGTAAAAATACAGTTGGTAAGTGGTTTTACCGGAGACTATCAGCCTGATGAAATGGACTTAAATTTGCAGCAGAGTTTGCTTACTAAACCGGTAGGTTCAGTGATGCTACTTCAAAGAATACGATGGTTGCTGGATGAAAATGAATAAGATGCTCGTTAATGTGTGTCGAATCTCCTGGCATATTATTATGGATTCTCGTAGGTCTCATATAATCTGAGCTGGCCATATGCGCGAGGACAAATAGCTGACTATACTGTGGAAGTTCTGTGGCAACACGATAGATAGGTTGTCAGGTAGTGGATACATTGGCATGTCGGTTTCGATGGTGACCCAATAGGGAAATAGAATTGAGTACCCAAATAATAATTGTTGATGATGATCCTTTGATTGCCGAAATGTTGGCGACTGCTGCCAGTATGATCGGGTTTCAAACCCTTACCTTTATGCATGGGGTTGAGTTTTTATCCTATGACGTACAACCACAGGATATTGTGGTACTGGACCTCAATATGCCGGGTTTTGATGGTATTGAGGTACTTAGAGCACTTTCCGAAAAGAACATCTCCGTTGCACTGGTGTTGATCAGTGGACAGGATCGTGGTGTGTTGCATTCGGCAGAAAAACTAGCCCGGGCTCATGCCATGGATGTGATAGGAAGCCTTACAAAGCCGATCACAATCCCTGAATTTCAGCATCTATTACTGAAACAATACGCGGCATTCCGTGATCAGAAATTCCCTCTGGGAAATGAAGAAAAATTATTACCCGAGGCTGATGAAGTTGAGCACGCTATCCGGGATGGACAGCTGGTCGTTCACTATCAGCCTCAGGTGGATATGAAAACTTCTCTGATGGTTGGGGTTGAGGCGCTGGTTCGTTGGCAGCATCCGGAGCGTGGTATGATATATCCGGACATGTTTATCCCGGTTGCGGAAAAAAACGGGTTGATGGGGGAGTTAACCGCTTCCGTTTTTAGCTCGGTACTTAAAGATAGTCAGGCTTGGTGGGAAGAGGGCCTGACACTTCATCAATCCATCAACATCTCTGCGGACAACATCTCCAGCCTTGGGTTGCCGGAGCAATTGATGAGCCTGTTAGATGCCCATCAGCGGGCACCATCCAGCCTGACATTGGAGATTACTGAAAGTACTTTGATGGACGAACTGGTTACATCGCTGGATATTCTCACTCGTTTACGAATGAAGGGTTTCGAACTGTCTATTGATGATTTTGGCACCGGTTATTCCTCACTTTCTCATCTACACCGTATTCCCTTTACAGAACTCAAAATTGATAGGGGTTTTGTGTCCGATATGATCGAGGATACTGAGGCGAGAGCCATCACCAAAACCTGTATCATGCTTGGTCATGAGCTGAATATGAAGGTGGTTGCGGAGGGTATCGAATCTCAGGCTATATGGGACATGCTGGTGGAGTACGGTTGTGATTATGCACAGGGATACTATATCGCCAAACCGATGCCAGCTGAGGCATTGCTTGAATGGTCTGTTTCTAACAAGCACAAAAATTGAGTATCCAGTGATCTGCTATTGGCTGTGAAAAACAAGCTAATCAGAAACACTGTGCTTCCCGCTTTCCAGGCTTGATTCCCCGATCCGACTTATTGAACGTCTGACCATATCGTTGTATTGATCTCCTCTCGTATTTCATTTTTACTTTTTTTTGCTACGCTAGCTCAGCCTAACGGTACCAAAGCCACGATATGAAGCGCCATTAATTCAGGTGTTTTTGACTTCAGTATTACTAATATAAATAGGTTCTGTTAAAGAGCCAGCGAATAAATTATTCTCATTCGTATGAGCTCACAACCCACACTGATACGATCGATTTCACTGCCGCTGCTGGTTTTTTATGGTCTTGGCAACATTCTCGGCGCAGGTATTTATGTGCTGGTTGGTAAGGTCGCTGGTATAGCAGGTTTCTGGGCCCCACTTTCGTTTGTTGTGGCTTCATTGATTGTGGCCGCATCCGTTTTCACATACGCAGAACTTAGTGCCCGTTATCCGGTAAGTGCCGGTGAGTCGGTTTATATCTTTGAAGGGTTTGGTATTCGCTCGTTAGCGACGGTTGTCGGGCTGCTGTTGGTAGTGGCGGGTTGTGTATCTTCCGCGGCTATTGCTCATGGGTTTGTCGGTTATCTAAATGAGTTGGTTCCCGTTTCATCCAGTCTTGGGCTGGTACTGCTGGTTAGTGCACTGTTTTCGATTGCTGCCTGGGGTATCCTGCAATCCGTGACCATTGCTGCGCTGCTTACGGTGATCGAAATTGTGGGTTTGGTGCTGGTAGTCTGGGCTGGGCGAGCACATCTGGGTTCAGCTGCCGAATCGTTTCAACTGGCACAAAATAGCCTTGGTGAGGTAGGTATCGTTGCTGTATTTAGCGGTGCATTCCTGGCTTTTTACGCCTATATCGGTTTTGAAGATATGGTCAATATTGCCGAGGAGGTAAAGCAGCCACGGCGTAATATGCCTCGTGCCATTATCATTTCACTGGTTGTTTCTACGCTGATCTATGTGGTTGTGAGTCTGACCTCTGTATTGGTGGTTCAACCCAGTGAGCTTGCAAACAGCGATGCGCCCTTATCACTTATTTACAGCACAGCGGGGAACAGTGATTCCGCTTTTTTGATTACAGTGATCAGTTTGTTTGCGGTAGTGAACGGCGCATTGATCCAGATTATTATGTCAGCACGAGTGCTGTACGGTCTTGCCAACAAAGGCTGGCTACCGGCCTGGCTGGGCCAGGTATCTGCAACTACCCATACGCCTGTGATAGCAACGCTACTGGTATCGGTAGCTGTATTGTTGGCAGCTGTGAGCCTGCCAATGCTGGACCTGGCACAGATGACCAGCGCCCTGATTCTGACGATATTTGTACTGGTAAACCTTGCTCTGTACCGAATTAAACGTAAAGACCCTCAACCCGATGGCATTCGCATTTATCCGATATGGGTGCCACTACTGGGTGCCACGGTGAGTGCCGGTATGCTGCTATTCAAGTGGATCGTCTAGTTAATTACCTATGTCTAAACTTAATCAACAAGCCATACCGACGTTAAAAGCCCGCAGGCTGGGTATTGATACCCATCACGAAACCGTGGCCTATATGCGTGCAGATTGTCATGTGTGTAGGGCTGAGGGTTTCTCGGCGCTTAATCGCATTCGCATCAATTCCCCTGAAAATTCGATCATCGCGACCATCAACGTGGTACACGGTGAGCTGCTTGAACCCGGTGAAATTGGTCTGTCGGAAGCATCCTGGCAACGTCTTGATGTGAATTCCGGAGATTCTCTTGAAGTGTCCCACGCTCGCCCGCTCGAGTCATTCAGCTTTGTGCGCGCAAAGATTTTTGGTGGTGACTTTACCGCAGATCGGTTGCGGGAAGTGATGTCAGATATTACCGCCGGTCGCTATTCCGATGTACATCTTTCCTCGTTTGTTACCGCCTGTACCTCGGCGAGCCTCAATTCTGAAGAGATCATTGCACTGACCGATGCAATGGTCGGGGTAGGGGATCGATTGCAGTGGGACTATCCAATTGTGGTCGATAAGCACTGTGTCGGCGGCTTGCCCGGTAACCGGACTACACCCATTGTTGTGGCGATTGTTGCGGCGGCTGGCCTGGTGATGCCCAAAACATCCTCACGGGCGATAACCTCTCCCGCCGGCACTGCGGATACTATGGAGGTGCTGGCGCCGGTTGATCTTACCCTTGAGCAGATGAGAAACGTGGTGGATCAGCAGGGTGGCTGTATTGTCTGGGGTGGGGCGGTAAGCTTGAGTCCAGCAGATGATATCCTGATACGAGTCGAGCGCGCTCTGGAGCTGGATTCCGAAGCACAATTAATTGCATCGGTATTGTCGAAAAAAATCGCAGCGGGTTCGAGTCATGTATTGATCGATATTCCGATAGGCCCAACCGCAAAGGTACGGGATCAGGCCAGTGCGATCCGCTTGAGCAGCTCGCTAAACCTGGTCGGAGAAGCGCTTGATATCAAAGTGCAAACCATCTTTACCGATGGCCATCAACCGATCGGTTATGGCATTGGCCCCTCTCTGGAAGCCAGGGATGTGCTGAACGTGCTGCAAAACAAAAAAGCCGGTTCAAGTATGTTACGGGACAGGGCACTGGATCTGGCTGGTGCAATTCTGGATATGGCTAATCCGCAAGCTGCAGGAATGGGGCGAGAGCGTGCCAAACAGATACTTGAATCAGGCCAGGCCTGGAAAAAATTCCAGGCCATATGTGAAGCGCAGGGCGGTATGCGGGAGCCAAGACTGGCAAAATATACCCACGAAGTGGTTTCCGGTGTGATCGGTCATGTCGAGCATATCAATAATCGCTACCTATCCCGTTTAGCCAAATTGGCGGGTGCTCCAGCGGACAAAGCAGCAGGCATCGAAATGCATGTGCGAATCGGCAAGAGAGTGGAAACAGGCGAACCACTTTTTACCATCCACGCAGAAAGTCGTGGAGAGCTAGGATACGCAATGGAATTTTTAGCAGCGCATCCGGGATTGATGATTGTGGAAGAAGAGCAATTATGAAAAATCGTATCTATTGTATTGATCAGAACAACAAGGAGCTGGTTGATGCACTGGCCGGGGCATTGGACGGCCAGAGTAGTGAAGTCGAGTATCGACGTTTTCCCGATGGCGAAAGTTACCTCAGGGTGACCGAGTCCTGTGAAGGTGTGAATGCAATCGTGGTTTGCTCGTTGCAGCATCCGGATGAAAAAATACTGCCGCTACTTTTTCTGGCTGACACCCTGAAAGAGCTGGGCGCTGCATCAGTGGGTTTGGTTGCACCCTATTTGTGCTATATGCGCCAGGACATTCGCTTTAAACCGGGTGAGACGCTGAGTTCAAAGACCTTTGCAAATTTGATTAGCCAAAAATTCGACTGGTTGGTAACGGTTGATCCGCGCCTGCACCGATACAATAGCCTCGATGAAGTTTATAGTATTCCAAGTCGAGTAGTTTCCAGCGCCACTGCAATTGCAGCATGGATAAAAAACCAGGTAGAAAAACCACTGTTGATTGGCCCAGATAGTGAAAGTGATCAATGGCTTTCGGAAATTTCAAACCTCTCAGAAATACCTTATCTGTGCCTGGAAAAGAAGCGATCAGGAGATCGAGATGTTCAGGTAAGCAGCGATGAGTTAGCTCAATGGAACGGCTTTAACCCAATTCTGATCGACGATATTATTTCCAGCGGGCATACCATGCTTGAAACCATTAAATATCTTCAGCAGGCTGGTATGAATGCACCCTTATGTATCGGCATACATGCACTATTTGATGAGCAAACCTATCAATTATTGCAGGGTTCGGGCGCTAAGGTAATTACTTGTAACACGGTTAATCATCATTCAAATAAAATAGATATTAACTCTGCTATTGTTGCTCAGATCGCTGGAATAAAAGATCAGATGGCAGCCAATAAAAGCGATGACTAGCTGGTTTGTTTATATGATTAAGGTCGATGATGGTAGCTACTATACGGGTATTAGCACAGATCCTCAGCGCCGTTTTATTGAACATAAAACCCAAAAAAAAGGAGCAAAATTTTTCCGTGGTCGTAGTCCGGAAAAAATAGTGTATTGCGAAGGGGAACATGACCGAAGTAGCGCTTCGATACGCGAAGCAGTGATCAAAAAGCTAAGTCGTAAAGAGAAGCAGAAACTTATTAGCGGTTCGTCTGTATCCACAAGGCAACTGATGGCGGGCTTTTCAGATCTACTCTCTGAGCAACAGCACCGAGGCCCCGGATGATTCAATTAGCTCATTCAAAGAGCTTGAATCAATAATCGACTGTTTAATCTTTTCTGTTTCTGGTGGATTATCACAGAGCAATATAATTACCGGTTGATGGCCTTGTCTAAAATTGATCTATCCATCATTTTTACGGTTAAATTGCTGGTTTCTGGCTTAGGTCAGGTTCAACTTTTAGTTTAAGGCCAAGTCCATGGATGACTTTAGCAAAGCTGGATAGCTTGGGATTACCGGCGGCAGAGAGCATCTTGTACATGCTTTCACGCCCTAGCTCAGAGCGCTGAGCCAGGCCGCTTATTCCGTCTTCCTGAGCCTCTGCAATATTGCGTAACGCCATCAGGATAATGGCAGCATCACCATCTTCCAGCGCTTCGCTTAGGTATTCTGCGGCGATTTCAGGATCGCGCAGATGTTCGTTATGTGTTGCTCTTACATTACGCGCCATGTTGATTCCTCCGCTTGTGATCTTTCCAGTACTCTTTTGCTTTCTTGATGTCTTTCGATTGAGTGGACTTATCGCCACCACACAGCAACAAGTACACTTGCTGCCCTTCTTTGCCGTAATAAACTCGATAACCGGGGCCGTAGTGGATTCGTAGCTCACTCAAGCCGTCACCTATCGGTTCAACATCTCCGAATAATCCAAGTACTCCAGCAACGTTGGATTGATGGGTTCAGTGGGTCTGTCAGCGTTCATGGCAAGGCGTGCCTCGTAGCGAATGGCCGTAGTCCTTTGCAAGAGGCACAACGAAGACATGGGCGCTGACAGACCCACCCTTCGGGCGCTCCTGTGGTATTTCGTAACCGCGTTGCAGTGCTTGACAAGGACTACGGCCATTGCCGGCACACTGCGCCTTGTTGCGAAGTACCACAGGAGCGCTGAATCCATCAATCCAACGTTGCTGGAGTACAGGCTCCATTTTATCCACTTGCATGATGATCTTGGCTTTTGCTCTGGCATCCCGAAGACCGCGCAGCCAGTCAGCATAAGGGCTCTTCCCTTTCTCGTCGGTATACTCAGTGATAATGTTCATCATGTCGGGCATGCTTTTATTGTATCCTATGAGATACAGCTGGCAACTTGTTTTTTTTCTCAGAGCTAATAGATCAAAAAACTAACACAGAAACAGAAATTTACTCAACGATTCATCTGTATCCACGCAGCAATTGCTAACCAACTGACTGCTGGTCTTTAGATCTGCTCTCTGAGCAATAATACCGGAGCCCCGGATGATTCAATTAGCTCATTCAAACAGGTCGAATCAATAATCGGATTGTCCGCCCCTACGATCATCAGTTTGGGCATGTGCCGATCAATAAACTGAAGTAGTGATCTGTTGGTTGCAGGTCGAAGAATATGTACCGTCGCCTGTAGAGCCTTTTTCTCCAGTTCATAAATAACAGATCGTTTAATTTTTTCTGTTTCCGGTGGGTTGTCACAGAGCAATATAATAACCGGTTGATGGCCCTTTTTAACCAGGTTTTCGATAGGTTTAAGTATGGCTTCAATACTATCCGAACTGTGAATAATACCGATTAACTCTTTACCAGAACCCTGTTTTTTTGGCAGTAACATTAGTGGCCCAGAATGCTGTTCCAGCAGTCTGCTGGTGTCTATCTCGTACTGTGTAGATCCCCATTTTTTATCGATTTTATGGGCTATACAGAGGGTGTTTTCTTTATCTTCCTGTGATCTCAACCAATGCTCAAAGCCTGAAGGCGCAGTATTAAATGAACACTGTATTTTCCAGCGTTGGGCGCAGGAGTTGAGTTCGCGCTGTGCAGCATCGGATAGCATCCGCATTTGGTGTTCAAGTGTGCTGACTTCCAGCTGCCCAGGTTGCAAACCATGGGATCTGATCTCGCGTGTGAAGGGTAGCGCTGCAATATCAAGAAGGGTTTTATCCTCAATAAAAAGGCCATTAATTTCGGCATGAATGGCTGCGGCAAACTCAGCAACAATATCAAGCGTCGCGGTATTGCTGGTATGCCCACTCAGGGTCAATAACACTCTGCGGCTTTGATTATTCATCAGTATCTGAGCTCGAAGTGGAGCTGTTTGAGCCTGCTTCCTTCGCACTGCCGGGTTTCATATGTTTGGTAAACTGGCGCAGCCGTGCCTCAGCCAGTTGGTGAATACTGTTTTTCTGGAATGTACCGTTCTTATTACGCTTTCCGGCATTGACGCCCGTCAGTATTGATAAACCCTGATCAATCGTTTCAATGGGATAAATGTGGAACTGCTGTTTGCTACAGGCATCAATTACGTCCTGCCGAAGCATCAGATGCTGTACGTTACTGGCGGGGATCAATACCCCCTGATCACCGGTCAGGCCGCGTGCAGCACAGATATCGAAAAAGCCTTCGATTTTTTCATTTACACCACCGATGGGTTGAACCTGTCCAAATTGATTAACGGAACCGGTAACCGCCAGGGATTGTTTGATTGGTAGTTGGGCCAGAGCTGATATCAGCGCGTAAAGTTCGGTTGAAGAGGCACTATCACCATCAACACCGCCGTAGGACTGTTCAAAGGCCAAATTAGCTGAAAGGGTCAGCGGCCTGTCAGGGCAATAGTGAGCACCCAGATAGCTGGAGAGAATCAGCACGCCCTTTGAGTGGGAGGGGCCGCCAAGATCAACCCTGCGTTCGATATCCACTACACCAGCGCTACCCGCCCGAACCCGAGCGGTTATACGGCTTGGCCGGCCAAAGGAAAAATCACCAAGGCTCAGCACCGCAAGCGCATTGATCTGGCCAATATGCTCACCTTCGCAGTCGATAAATACAGTCTCCCTTAGGATCTGTTCCTGAACCCGTTCGCGGATACGGTCATGGCGAGTGATTTTAGACCGGACAGCATTGTGGACATCCGCTCGCTCGATTTCGTTGTGTTGATCCCGTTGGGCAAAAAAATCAGCCTCGACCAGCAGATCACGGATCTTATCGTGACTGATTGATACCTTTTTCGAGTCGCCAATCAGGCGGCTACTCTGTTCGATGACTCTTGCAACCGCTGCGGGCTGTAGCGGCAGTAACTCCTCGCGGTGGGCAAGGCTGGCAATTAACTGGGCAAATTGCTGATAGGTGTCAGCGCTTCGATCCATCTCATCTTCAAAATCAGCCATTACTTTAAATAGCTCCCGGAATTCCGGATCATATTCCGACAGCAGGTAGTACAACCGTCGATCACCAATAATCACCACTTTTAAATCGACCGGGATGGGTTGTGGTTCCAGTGTTACGGTGCTGGCAAATCCATAGGCCTGGTCAAGCCCCTCTATCCGTACCATCTTCGATTTTAGTGTTCGTTTCAGCGTATCCCATGCCATCGGTTGGGTTAACAGCTTGTCTGCATCCACCACCAGATAGCCGCCGTGCGCTTCATGTAGCGCGCCTGGGCGAATTAATGAAATATCGGTAGACAGAGCGCCGTATTGGGACTGGTATTCAATGCGGCCGATCAGACTGGAGTGGGTTGGGTGATCGATATAGATGACGGGAGCGCCGGAACCATTTTCATGGGTGATCAGTGGATTAACGGTATAGCGGGTAAAGGTGGGTGCAGCCATAAACGGGTTGCTCGATAGCTCCTCCTCCGACAGTAGAAACTCATTGGCATTTTCAATCACATCTTTCTGAAAATCATCAAGGTAGTGTTGAATGGCTGTCTGCTCTTGATAGGGCTCGCGGAGTTGATTGATCAGCAGGTTTACCGCAGCAAGGGTGATCTCGTTGTTGAGCTGCTTCATCTGGGTGCGCATCTCTTTTTCCCAGATCGGAAATTGCTCGAGGGTATCTTGTAGTTTGTTTTGAAGATCGACCACAATCTCCTCAAACTCGGTGCGCTTCTCCTCTGGTAACTTACGAAATTCTTCCGGTTTGATCACCTCTTCACCTTTTAACGGCGCGAAGGAAAAGCCAGTTGGAGTAGGGACCAGCATGACGCTGTTGGCAAGTGCCTGTTCACGATGTTCTGCGATGGCGTTGTCGCGGCGTTGGATCAATCCCTGTTCAATGATCTTGCGGCGAGCCTGGTATTCATCACTTTCAAAAGCGGCTCGAATAGAGCTATGCAGGTCTTCTAGCAACTGAGCCATATCATCGGAAAAACGTTTGCCGGAACCATTAGGAAGGCAAAGCGCTATGGGCTTATTCGGCTGAGTAAAGTTGTGAACGTAACACCAGTCATGAGGGGTCTCTTCTCTGGCCGCCTGCCCCTGTAAAACCTGCATGGCTGTTTCATGCCGCCCGGATCCGGGATTACCTAAAACGTAGAGGTTATATCCATCCCGTTTTATATCCAGCGCAAAATTGATCGCATCAATAGCGCGTTGTTGGCCGATCTGGGCGCTCGGTTCGGTGAGATCAAGAGTATTAGTAAACTCAAACTGAGCGGGATCGCAGTGATTGTAGAGCTGCTGTTCAGTTAGCTGGAGGGGCACTTTTTGACGAGTCATTTTTCTGCCATAGCTGAAGTTGGTCAAAGACTAATTTAATACACTACATCTGGTTAAATTGTAAGCTGGTTAGGTACTGTGATCCAGTAATGAGCATGACGTAACATGTGCGTGATCAAATATTCCAATATTAGGAGGCATTTAACAGTACTGACCACTTAATTAACTCGGTTTTTCCAAATTAGCCAGTACTGCGGCACTACTACTAATTTTTTTGATCAACTCTGATTGCTTACTCACACTCAATTTCGAGAAAATATTTTTAAGATGATAACGAGGTGTTTCGATCGTCACACTGAGTCTTTCCGCATACTCTTTGAGGCTAGTTCCCTTATACAGGGCTTCAGCAAGTTTTGCTTCTGCATCGGTTAACTGAAATACACTTTTGAGTATCTGGCTTAGATTTAGCTCCTGTGCATCAGGGTCGATAACGCAGACTAAACAGGAAACCCCGGAAATAATATCTTCCATGGCAAATAACGGGGTTACCATTAATAAGTAGGACGAAGAACAGTTCTTCCGTGTGGCGCTAATATATTGAAATGTGGTTTCTGAGAAGGTGTGCTTTGAAAAGCTTAATGTACGAATATCCTGGTTCAGGGCCAGTTGCGCCTTTGGGTCATTTAAAGTGATATGTTTATTGGCATCTGATATACCATCCTGGCGAGCTACAATAGCTGAAGCTTTTCCATTCATATGAGCGATTTCTGAATACCTGTCTAATACAAAAACCCCCACATTAAAATTCTCCAGGATAGATTCTTTTCCGCGAATAAAATTGTCTACTCGGCTGAAACGCGTTAGCTGTATGGCGCGTTGCAAATGCGGGGCAAGTGACTCCATATACTGGCATTCCCTTTCAGTAAAGTGACCTTGAGTTGCTGAGCGTAGCATCGCTAATCCCGTACCCCCTGTTTTGTCGGATTCTAGAACCAGACCACCATAATACTGTGCATCACTTCTTTTCAGGAAACCCTGATAGAAGGGGTCGCGGGCCATCTGTGCTTCAGACGAGTGACTGTAATCCGTTAAAACCGTTGGTGTTTTTAATGCCTGCGAAAAGTTCATACGTGTATTAATACCATTTTCAGTTTCCACCGCGAAATCGTTCATGATCGATTCATCATTATCAAGCCCACAGGTAGAGCCGATGATACTAAAGGGGGTATTGCTATTTGAAATGATCAGCTGGCCGCTATGACAGTTGATGGATTGGCTAATGCTGATTAGGGCATCCCGCCATAATTCCGGTGCCATAGCTGCTTCATATACTAAAGAAAGAGTTTGATTCCACTGTTCGAATGAAATATTAATCCCTGATTTTTTCATTTCTACATATCCTTTTGTAGTATCCCAGGGCAGGTATCAAGCCACGAGATATAGTGATTTCTGGTGTATGAGGGGATTTGAAAGGTAGCGTACCCTGTTAGATTTTTTCTTGGCGGAAAAAGTGAACCAACAAAGGGATACGCTATGACGAATAGTACAGTAGTAAAGCTACAGCAACCAGAATTTATCGATGACCCACTGACTGATCTTCTCAGGAATGGGGCCAAAGATCTCATCAGCAAGGCCGTAGAAGCTGAATTGGCAGAGCTACTATCGAAGTTCAGTGATTTGCAGATAGATGGTAAAAGAGCAGTTGTCAGGAATGGATACCTACCTCAACGACAGGTTCAGACTGGCCTTGGCAACGTGGACGTTAAAATTCCCAAAATACGCGACCGCAGCTGTCAGGGGATAAAATTCAACTCCAAGTTAATCCCGCCGTATTTGAAGCGAGCGACGAGGGTAGAAGAGTTTTTACCCTTTTTGTATCTCAAGGGCGTATCAACTGGGGACTTTAGCGACGCATTAAAGGTGCTGTTAGGAAACGATGCGAAAGGGCTTTCCGCAAACACCATCAGCCGCCTCAAGGAGGACTGGCAGGATGAACATAAGACATGGAGCAAGCGAGATTTATCACTAAAAAACTATGTTTATATTTGGGCGGATGGCATCCACTTTAATGTCCGTGGCGATAATGACAGGTCTTGTATTCTTGTGATTATAGGCGCTACTGACAAGGGTAAAAAAGAACTCATCGCCATTGAAGACGGCCACAGAGAAAGTGAGTAAAGCTGGATCGAGGTATTACAAGGTTTACGGAATCGCAACCTGAATACAGCTCCAAAACTAGCGATCGGTGACGGGGCGCTGGGATTCTGGAAGGCCTTAGGCAAGGTCTATCCAGAGACAAAGGGGCAATGTTGCTGGGTTCATAAGACAGCAAATGTATTAAACAAGGTGCCTAAATCGGTACAGCCAAAAATAAAAGATTCCATGAAGGAAATATGGATGGCCGAGAGTCGAGAAGCTGCCTACACGGCCTTTGATAGCACGGTAAAACGCTTTGAGGCGAAGTACCCGAGAACAATGACCTGCTTGGTAAAGGACAAGGCTGCAATGCTGGCCTTTTATGACTTCCTCGCTGAGCACTGGCTTCATATACGTACCTCAAACCCAATAGAATCGACGTTCTCGACGGTAAGATTGAGAACGACGAAAACACGAAATTGTGTTTCTAGAGAAAGCATTTTCGCCATGGTTTTTAAATTGGTGCAAGGTGCAAAAAAACGCTGGAAGCGCTTACATGGGTTTGCGCTCATGGCAGATATTATAGAAGGTGTAGAGTTCAAAAACGGTGTAAAACAGGTTGAGAAAAATGACGAGGACGCCGCCTAATTAATGAGCCCGTACACCAGATTTGACTATATTTCTCAAGCCATAGGTATCAACCTCAAGTAAAAATCAAATCAACTTACAGGTTAAATGGTACTTGATTAGTGTAGGAATGAGTTGTTGCGTATCAAAATTTTAGCGAAATATTACGAATTGCTACCCGTATGGGTAGTGTTAATTTTTAACCTACCTTTAACATTAATGCCACTAAAAATTTATCTATTAAAATTATTGAATCAATAATAAAGGCAAGGATGATGAACAAAAACAATTTCTATAAAGGTTCCATGGTGCTGCTGTGTTCAGCGCTCATAACCGCTTGCGGAAGTAGCAGCAGCGGTGGCGGCAGCGGTGGCAGTACTACCACTACTCATTCCGGCGTGGCTGCGGATGGATATTTGATCAATGCAACCGTGTGCCTTGATCTGAACAATAATAAAGCTTGTGATTCAGATGATGGACCACACGCAACTACCGACGAAAATGGTGCATTTTCACTTGAAGCGACCCAGAGTCAAATAGACAGTAATCCTGTAATTCTGATAGCTACCGCGGGTGAGACTCTTGATTTAGATACCGGTGTAGCGGTAACCAAAGATTTTGTTCTAACCGCACCAGCGGGTTCCGAATTCGTCAGTCCCTTAACCACCCTGGTACAGGCAAAAATTGAAGAAAACCGATATGTAGACGGTTACAGCCTTGAAAATGCGGTTGAAGCGATACAGGAGCTGCTGGGCACCGATGCTGAGCTGCTGGAAGATTATGTTGCCAAAGAAGAAAGTGGTGATCCAGATGCAGCTGACTATCAGCGCCTGCATGAGATCGCACAGGTCGCGACCCAGATCATCGCGAATAATTCTGAAGCTGCCGAAGGTGCCGCCCAAGAACAAAATTCTGAGTCTACCCCTGATGAATTGTTCAGGCTTGTCATTGCAGAGGTTGTCGATGATATCGAGCTGATCGCCGATGCGGTTGATGATGATACTGCGGAGGAATTTGATCCAGCTACTGTTCTCGCTGTAGTCGAGGACGATGTGGAAATGGATACCAGCGATATTGATGATCAGGTTGAGCAACAGCAAACGGAAGAGAACACAGTGATCGCAGACATTGCAGCACTGGTATCATCAACTGGCGGGCTCAACTGGTTTGATCTAAATCTCGATGAAGAAACCGGCGGATTCGACGGTCTTGAGACAGGTACTATCACCTACGATGCGGCAACCGGTACAACCGAAGACACTGACTTGATCGTAGAAAGTGACGGTTCCCTGACTGTTCGTCTAATTGGTATTCAGGATCTGACGCTAACCCCATTGGGCTGGGTTGACGACGATGAGAAGGTCAAGGTAGCCGTTAATGCCGATGGTTCTATAGATCTTAACTATCAAGTTTTGAACGGCTCTATCACTCTTATCGAGCACGTGACAGGGACGAAAGTCGATGTATCCAACCAGGCCATTGCTCCTTTTATAACAAGTGAAGATGGCCCATTTGATGCTACAGCCATCGTTGGAAGCGCAGTCTTTAGTCCCGGTGCAGAAGCCTACAAGTTGACATTTATAACGAAGCAGGACGTATACAAACTGTGGAATTGGAGCTGTGGCGATAATCTCGTAGGCGGCATGTGCAATGCGGTTTGGCATAACAAAGGTGTTGGAGGATACAGCGAGGACGATAACGCCACCAGCATGGCCGATGTGGTTGTTCCTGTCGCTGTGAGCACTACAGCCGTTAGCGAAGATGCAAGCCAGCTCAATGCCATATCGGCTAGCTGGGATCTGTCGGTTGAGCTGGTCAATGACGGAACTGCTAATTTCTATGAGATCGATTGGTCGCAGGGAGGTTCTGCGATCAAACGTGGTACCGGTACCTGGGCTATGCGTACAGTCGATAATGAAGATCTCTATGTGGTCAGCCCCGAGGCCAGTATTCGCAGTAGCCTGAATCTTGATGCGGGCGAGCATCTCTTGTTTGCCGAATACAATGGGTATGTACGAATCGGCAGCTTTGAGCCAGCTGAGGTTATAACGAGCGAGGATGTGTGGGTATTCAACGACATTGCCTGGCATGATGTGCTGGGTAACTACAGTGAACCTGGAGAAGCTATTGCCTTAAATTGCGATTACGAAACCCCCTGGGATGATGTTACTGAGCAACCGGCTTCGTTTAACAGCTACACCGATTTTCTTGCTGTAGTGGATGATTGTGGTGGCAGGGATACTATTGTTGCTGCGGACATTGCAGATACTACCTGGGTGGGTAGCGAAGTATTGGGTGGAGTTGAAGAAAGCGAAACCATTGTTTTTCACGCGAATGGAACCTTCGATTATAGCCTTACAGAAGATAGCGTAGAGGTTGAGAGCGGAACAGGTAACTGGAGCGTGGCTAACAATTTCGTTTCTATAGCTTTTGGGGGAACTGCAACCTTTGTTGATACATGGGCAATTATCAACGGAACTACAAAAATATATAGCGAAGACAGCGCCTGGGCTCCTCCTGCTGACATGGTGCTGGATGACGGTATCGATGGTGAGATCTGGACCGGTGGGTATGTAAATCAAGCCGGTTCATCGAACCCGACCGAATTCTCATATGAGTGGCTGGCGGGAAAAACCCTCTATGACGTTTGGTATACAGATGGTGGGGCTGCTGTTGAACGGATGGTCTTTAGCGCTGATGGAACAACGGTAACTATTGACGGACTGCTGAACTCTGGCGAGGTTGATAATACTTTTTCTATCGTCGTGACAGCGGAAGGTGCAGTGCATGCCGTGGGTGAATCAAACGCAATTAATATCATTGTTTGTGGTGGTACCGACGACTATTTTAAGGCTCACCATGTAGAGGACGGGATATTTGATAATGCTGATCTATGGTTCTACGAACAAGATGCGGCACTGGCGTATGCCAGTAGCTTGACCGAAACTATTCCTCCCTGCGGGGAATGATAGTCTGACTGGAACCAGCGTGATGAACATTACTGCGCTGGTGTTATTAGTAAAAAATTTGTAGCCGGTGACAAACGGAGCAACAATAAACCCGCGTTCTTCGCGGGTTTTTTATGCCTGATTAAATACCTAATTGACTGATTCCAGCCCATATACTGCGAACTGGATCCTCTAAAAGTTGTGAGTGTTCAAAAGTTACATGTCCTCAGCTGCTTTATGTTTTTCCATTTGGTATGGCGGTTTATACATTGATTCAGGAATTTGAATTAACCAGTCCTGAAATTGTTTCGCACAGTGTTCCCAACGAAATTGTTTTGCTGCTTGAATGCAATCTTTCGGGTTTAATTTGAGCGCCTGTGTAACCGCATATTCAAGGTCATCATCCATTACACCGGTTACCCCCTGCTCCAGAATATAGACAGGGACCTGAACCGGATAAGCAGCAACTGGAATACCGCATGCCATAGCCTCAATCAGAACAATACCGAAGGTATCGGTTGTGCTTGGAAAAACGAATACATCTGCTGAGGAAAGATATTCCACTAACTCATCACCCTGTTTGAAGCCAACGAAGACAGACGCATTGCGCGCTGAGAAGAACTTTCGCGAGCATACCGATCTGATCTTCACTGAATATGATGGTTTTGTTCGGATAGGAGGTGTTTAACCGGGTAACACCGAGCTGACTGCCGAGCGATATAGCTTCAATACGATTGCCGCACAGGATGTGCTGGATAACTTCAATGGCCCCATGTCCGCAGCCGAATTACTAAGCTCCGAAGGCGGCTCAAACGGTTTCAAACTAGCACTTACCAGCGATGGTAATTACGAGGGTTTTGAAGCCCGCACTACAACCTACGATGCGGACACCGGTACTACCCAGGTTGAAGCAGATGTAGGCATTGACGGAACCTTAACGGAACGTTCACAAAACACTGAAAACGGATTAGTACTGGTGGCTTCGGGCTGGAGCGAGTATGACGGTACTGGAAGTGTGACCGCGATCCATGAAGATGGCTCCATCGATTGGCAGGGCCAAACGGTAGAGGGTGAGGCCTACTTTAACCAACATTCTAGTGGCAATGGCATTGACGTATCCGGACAGGCCATCGCGGACTACCTGGTTGATGAGCGGGTTGATTATGACTTCACCGGGTTGGTGGGTGATGCGGTGTTTAGTGAAGGCGCATTAGCCTTCCTGACTACCTACAGCTTCTCCGATGACGTGTACAGAATTGGTGAAGGAGACAGTTGTACTGATCCCACGGATTACAATAGCTTCTGCAATGCGGTTTATCACTTCATAGCGGATGGAGTAAGTGGTATAGCGACCAGCATGGAGGGTGTCATTGGAGCCGGTGTTGGGACAGGGTTGCCGTTTAATGCCTTGCGACTTTATGGTGATACCGAGACCGCCACCTGGGTTGAATTGGTGGATGGTGGCACAGCCAATGTTTACACAATCGTGACTGGTACAGATACCGTAGTCGGTGTAATTAACACGACCTGGGAAGAGCGAGTGGTAGAGGGAAAAACCCTGTACGTAGTTGCGATGACAGAGGTATTGCGAGCTGAGTTGAACTTGAGGGATCACACCGATCTGTTCTACACCGAATATGATGGCTTTGTTCGAGTGGGTGGTGTTGCACCTGGTAGTCAGGCACTGACGGCAGCGCAATATAGCTTCAATGATTTTGCAGCACAGGACGTGCTGGATAACTTCAGTGCTCCTGGAGAAGGGATCGCTTTAAGTTGTGATTACGAAACCCCGTGGGATGATGTAACTGGCCATCCCGCTGTGTTTAATAGCTACGCCGATTTCCTTTTGGTAGTGGCGGCTTGTGGTGGAGAAGATACCATTACTACTGCGGATATTGCCGGTACTACCTGGGCTTACTCCGCCGTTTTCCAAGGTTTCGCCGAGACTGAAGTTATTGTTTTTGACGCTGATGGAACGCTGATCGCTAGTGAAGTTACCGCTGGTGGAACTGGTGACAATTTAGGAACCTGGAGTGTGAGCAATAATATCGTGGCAGTCCAAATGGGATCTCCGATCGGCTATATCGATTATTGGGCCATTATTGATGGTAAGGCCATCACCTATAGCGAAGAGGTTCAGCACGGTTCGGACCTTGTGTTGGATGGCACCGCCGATGGACACATTTGGCAGAGTGGTTATGTGCAGCAGCCATAGTGTTGACTGGGTAACCGCGTGGAGGCGGTTACCCAAATAGAAACCATCTCCTACGGGAAATGAAAACAAGGTAAAAAAACCGCGAAGATCGCGGGTTTTTTATTGGTTCGAACGACTTACACGTAGTTGAATAGTAGCGGCAAGAGGTGTGCTACAAGCCGCTGTTGATATTGTCTGAAGCAGATCTAGAATGCATCCAGATACCGGCTGCCCAGTTAGGTATGCCGGATTGTTAATCCACAAAAGAGCCTTAAAAAGACTGTTTTCTTTTCGGGGTCTGATGAGGCTGCGTAAGCCAAAATCAACGCGTTAAAGCTCGCGGCGCTGGAATATCCTTATCGCTAAAATCAGGGGCATTGCTAGCCAGCAAATAAAGGTCAGACATAGCTCAAGCAGGCTGAAGAGTTGGGTGTCAGCACTGCCGGCCAGGCTGTAGCTTTCGATACTACCGGAGATATTGGTCAGATTAAAAATACGATACATATCGGTAGGGTTCAATAGCATCAATTTTGAGAAAAAAGACTGACTGATCGATTGTTCCTGGTCCGCAATTAATACGCCTAAAAGGGCGAGATCAAACAGTACCACAAAAACCAGCCAGGCACCGATGGCGACACTGATAGCGGTAGAGCGTTGTTTTACAATGGTGCTGATTAGATAGCCTAAAGCGAGGAATATCGCCCCTAGCATCCATGAACTCAGCATCATCCATAGATAATTAAGCCCTCCGGAACTGTTGCCATCGGCAAGCAATATATTGATACAGGCCGAGCCACCATAACCAATCACAATCGCCAACATTAAAATAGCGAGATGGGCTGAAAATTTCCCAAAAATAACCTGCGCCCGTGTAATAGGGTAGGTCAGCAACAGCAGTAGCGTACCGCTTTCAGACTCACCAACCAGTGCATCGAAGGACAACATAAAGGCAATCAGTGGAATAAGATAAACACTGAGGCTGGTAAGGCTGACAACACTTATATCAAGCATATTCGCGTTGACTGTGCCGGTGGGGGTAGAGCCAACCAATGATAGCAATATGGCTAAACCACCTAGTAGTAAAACACTGGATATGATCCAACGGTTTCGCAGTCCATCCCGCAGTTCTTTCTGCATTAAAATAAAAACGGCGTTCATGAATGGGTTTCCGCTATTGTTTTGTCACTAGAAGTTGCATCGCTGGAAGGTTGTTCTGAAGGGGTGGAAAGCCCGGAAAGGGCATAGTGAAGATATACATCATCTAATCGTGGTGGTTTGATCTGAATGTCCTTTACTATATCGCCAAGATCAGCGATCTGTTTGATGAACTCCATTTTATCTGCAGGTTTGCATTCAAGCGTTAGAATCGAGTTCTGTTTTTGAACACTTATAGCAAGAGTTGAAATGCTATCTTCCACCTGCTGTTCATGGCCTGATTTAATTGAAAGTTGTATGGATAACGGTAGATCGGATTGTTGATAAAGTTCCTGTACCGAGCCACTGGCTACCACTGAGCCCTTATTTAAAATGATCACCCGGTCCGCCTGCGCTTCAATCTCCACCAGTGAATGTGAGGAGACAATGACGGCTTTTCCGGCCTGGCATTTCTGCTGGATAATATCGTAAAACTGCCGTCGTAGTGTTGGATCGAGTCCACTGGTGGGCTCGTCCAGTAGTAGTAAATCAGGATCTCCAAGCAGTGCCTGAGCCAACCCAAGGCGCTGCTTCATGCCCTTTGAATAGGTCGATACGGA
Source organism: Pseudomonadales bacterium (assembly GCA_019090315.1). GTDB lineage: Bacteria > Pseudomonadota > Gammaproteobacteria > Pseudomonadales > JAHRWD01 > JAHRWD01. The sequence continues at coordinate 14,734 of JAHRWD010000111.1, read as the reverse complement.
TCTGCTGTAAGCAGAGGAGTCGAGGCCAACGGTTTCCAGTAACGCTGCACATTGGCTGACCGGTTCGGATTTTAATTTTGAATAAAACTTCAGGGTTTCCAGGCCGGTCATGGATTCGTAAAAGGAAACACGCTCAGGCAGATAGCCCAGGGATCGTTTGGCCTTTACGGATTTTTTATTGACAGGATCTTGCCCCAGTACAGATACGCTTCCCTCTGTGGGTTTGATCAGGCCAAGAATCAATTTTAGCAGTGTGGTCTTTCCTGCGCCGTTATGCCCCGCAAGGACAACGCATTCGCCCGCCTGAATACTCAGGTTAACCCGGTTCAGAACCCTGTCGGGGCCGTAATTCTTACTGATGTTTGAAAGCGATAATAGATCTGATTTAACCATCTACAGAATCCATTTGAACGGGAATTGTCATAAGCGGAAAGCTGTCCTTGATTCCTCCGGGATGTAAGCCGGGAAACTCTGATTGCGCCCAGCGCAGTATCTGCATGGATGGGCTGTTGAGTAATAGTTTTGCAATCGGGTGCCGCCAGATTAACTGGTCGGTTAGATCATTTGGGCGATAACTTTGATCTGCAATATTGTCATCATTTAAGTCAAATGCGGGATGATCACTCCAGTAGTTGCCACGCCCCTCTGAGGACCACTCGATATGCCGGGTACCGACATATTTAACCTGGGTGCGATTGTTGATGAAGGCATTACCAAAGAGTTGGTTGTCCTGCGAGCCAGCAGTAAAATGGATGCCGATCTCACAACCACTGAGATAGTTATCCTGCACTGTATTCATATTGGAGTTGTAAAAAAATATACACTTTTCGGTTATGTGGTTTTCTTTAGAATTTGGATCTATCAAATCGTTGTTGCCAACACCCTGTGCTCGATTGTTTGCGATGGTGGAGTAGTTGACGAAATTAAGTAATACAGCCCGATCGCGATCATTAACGGATATATTATCAAATACATTAAGATAATCAGAAAACATTAATGCGTAAGCGATGTGGTTATTGGTGGAAAAATTTCCGCTTACTTCACTATGGTGGGTATACATATAGTGAATGGCATAGCGCAGATTTGTAAATCGATTGTTGCGGAATATATTGTGATGGCTGGTGGTTACAAATATACCGTCACGTCCGTATTCAATTGTATTGCCTTCAATGATAGCGCCAGGGGCATTCCATATTTGCACACCGTTGCCACGATCATTGACGCGCTGATACTGCCTTCCTGAAATTGTGTTGTTACGGACTATTACGTTTTCTGAACCTTTGAGATAGATGCCGATAAGGTTATTACGCAGAATATTATTACTAACAATTGAGTCTACTGATTCTTTGGTAAGGAAAATTCCACTGTCTTCGGTAGACAACTGATCACCGGAATTTTCGACTATTAATCCCTGGATTTTCACATTGGGCGCGGAAACAGTAATCACATTTCCTGAACCATCCCCCTGTATTACGGTGCCGGGTTGACCGGTAATAATCAGAGTTTTATCGATGACCAGTTTGCCGGTATATAGGCCTGGTAGAAGATTTAGCTGATCGCCAGGATGTGCTTTGGCAACTGCATTTGCAAATGCGCCGGGGTTTGGTTTTACAGTAATCGTATCGGCGCTAGCTGAATAACAGCCAAAAACGGATATTAAAAAAAACAGGGCAACCCAAAAATGAGCTGCCCTATTTTTAGTGGTTAACACTACTTGCATGAATCAGCGTTTCTTTATGCTGGCTCAACCAGCATACGTCCTCGCATCTCCATATGTAGCGCATGACAGAACCACTGGCAATAGAACCAGTGAACCCCTGGGCGATCAGCGGTAAAGGTTACCGATGAGGTCGCATTGGGGCCAACTTCCATAGCTACACCATAGTTGGCAATGGTAAAGCCGTGGGCAAGGTCATCAATCTTATCCTGGTTGCTGACATAAACCGTGACTTCATCACCCTGTTTGACGGTGAATTTTTCCATGCTAAACATCGGTGCAGCTGATGTCATATAAACACGAACTTTTTTACCATCACGAATAATTTTTGAATCCTTGGTAAGTTTGACACCATCCTTTTTCGCTTGCTCGATGGCATCTGACCACATTGGATCCATTGAATCCCAAATTGAGTTGGGGTTAACAATATCCGCTCGAACAATGATGCAGTCGTGGGGCTCTGCATAGGTAGGGCCATCGTGCACCAGTTTCATTTTCTTGCCGGTGATATCGATCAGCTGTTCATTTTCCGGTTTCATCGGACCAACATTGATATAGCGATCCTTGGAAAATTTGTTGAGCGAAACAAGCCACTTGCCATCCGCCTCTTTGGTTTCACCCATCGAGGTGTGGTTGTGCCCGGGTTGATAGTGAACATCCAGCTTGTCGATAATTGGATTAACATCCTTACCCTGGTATGCCTGAATCGCTTTTTCAATATTCCATTTAACCGCCTGGCTATCAAGGAACAGGGTGGTGTAAGCGTTACCCTTGTTATCAAAGGCAGTATGAAGTGGTCCAAGGCCTAGCTCGGGTTCCGCAACAATGACATCACGGGGTTTGATTTTGTCATTAAACAGATCGGGAAGTTTGGTCACATCAATAACGGAAACAGTTGGAGAGAGTTTTCCATTGATGATTACGTGACGGCCATCCGGTGCTGTATTACAACCATGAGGGCTGTTTGAAACAGGAATATAGCGGGTATAGGGCGAGCCTTTGCGGCCATCTACTACCGGAACACCATTGATCTTTTTAAACTTACCTTGTTTAACAGCGGCTTCAATTCGTTTGATATCAAAAACAACTGCCCAGTCCTGTTCGTTGGCGGTCATTCCAGCCAGGGTTACACCCTCTTCGCTGTTATAGCAGGTTGAAAATGCATAGAGGCCTTGATAATCCGCATCGCAGTTATCGAGGTTTCCATCGACCATTACCTGCCAGGAAACTTCCATTTTATCGCCATCAATGGCGGTAAAAATAGCGTGATACTTTTCTGGCTCATCGAGTATTTTTCCATCATTCGGAATTGGAACCCGGTGCTCGCCGTTCGCAAAAACATAACCAGTACGGGGATATTTCTGCGGACGTAAACCGTGAATGTCGGAAGCGTTGGGTATCTCAATAATTTTGTCACACTTCATCACATCACAACGAATCCGAGCCACCCGGGTATTGGCTTTATCGTTCATAAACAGATAGCGCCCATCATAGGTTCCATCGGTGAATGACATATGGGGGTGGTGAAGGTCACCGTTGTCCCAGGTGCCACCACGGGTTTCCAGAAACTTTTTGGTTTCCGGAAGTAGGCCGTCGGTAAGAACCTTCAGGCTTTCATTGGTCTGGCCCCAACCGCTAGCACTACAACGGTTAAACACTGGTACCCGCATCAGTTCACGCATGGATGGGATGCCAAGGATACGTAGTTCACCAGCCTGCCCGCTACTCCAGAAACCATAGTAATCATCAAGATCACCCGGTGCTACTTCAGCTTTGTGGCCACTACTCGATTCCGCATGGGCTACCCCCGGCATTAGTGCAGCGGTTCCTGCAGCTCCAGCCAGGGCGCTCGCGCCAACTACTGCTGCGCCCGCTACCGAGCCGCCGAGTAGTTCTCGCCTGCTGATGCCTGTCTGTTCTTCAGACTGCTCGTGGTCATGGTTATCTTTGTTTGTCATATTATCCTCACATTCATTTTTGTAATTAGAGAAATATACTTCGTTCAGCTCACATCAAATCTAAACATGAACTACACATTTTTGGAACTGGGTACATAGGTGAATTAGCAGTTGTACAGTTAAATTTTCATACGTCCATTATTTTCCCGTTAAGGCTGCAGTGTCTTGACCTCGATCATCTCTTCTTTACGAATAGTTTCCGCAGGTTTTGCAGTGGGCGCGGCACGGGTTTTCGGCTCATGCCGTTTTCGTTCTTTTATTTTCACAGGGCATTTATGATCATCGGTATACAGCACATGGCAATGCAGGCAGTAAAGGCATTCATGCACATTGATGTTGCCCTCTGGGTGGATTGCCTGAACCATGCACTCATTGGAGCAAAGCTGACAAGGTTTTCCGCACTCTTTATAGCGTTTTAACCATTCGAACATTCTCAATTTTGCGGGAATGGCCAGCGCTGCTCCTAGAGGGCAGAGATAGCGGCAGTAGAATCGCTCGATAAAAAAACCAGGAACTATCATCAGAGCGGCAAAAAGAACGTATGGCCATTCACGTATAAAGTTCATGATGATGGCGGTTTTAAAGGGTTCGATCTCTGCCAAACGCTCAGCGTTTTCGAGTGAATAAAGTGATAGCCCAAACAGGGCCAGGAATAAAATGTATTTGATCGACCATAGGCGTTCATGTAGCCACCAGGGAACAGCAATCTGAGGGGTTTTGAATGCTTTGGCGATGCGATTGGTTAGCTCCTGTAGCGCGCCAAAAGGGCACAACCAGCCGCAGTAGGGGCCGCGGCCCCAAAATATCAATGCAACTGCAACCGATCCCCATAGAATGAAGGTTAACGGCTCCATTAAGAAGTATTGCCAGTCAAAGCCTGTGACCAACGCGTTGAACATGGTGAGAATATTTACAATCGATAGCTGGGCGTTGGCGTACCAGCCCCCGGCAACCAGTACAAAAGTCAGGAATGCCAGTCTGACCCGGATAGTCAGGAGAGGGTATTTAACTAGCCATTGTTGCGCGAAAAATATTACGGTAAGAATAACCAGAGCGATCGATAGAAAAATTATTTCAGTGGTTTTGGTTAACCACATTCTTTTCCAGGTCGGGCTCGCCGTATCTGTGCTTAGTATACTGCTAGATTGTTTTGCCGAAGGCTCAGGTGCCAGATGAATTAGATACCGTTCCGGGGTCTGGTTTTCCAGATTAAAGGTGAAAAAAGATTTTTGGGTCGGGCCGGTGGCGCGGTTTGCCAAAAGAGCTACGGTCCAGGGTCTGGTGGGGTCGAAATCAATCTCTTCCGGGAAGATAAACAGATCTACATCGGTCATTCGTGGTGCGCCATCCGCTCGAAGCGCTCGCAACCTTTTGTGTTGATAATCATGAAAGCGGATTGAGCTATCATTTTGGATGATCTGGAAACGGTCAAATATGCCGCCGCGCACATAACCGGAGCCCTTGAATGAATAGAGGCCATTACCAGACACCAGCACAGCCTGCTGACCTGGTTTGAGCTTTTTAAGCAGGTTTTTGTATTCCGCTTCACCTAACAGGCTTCGGCCGACCGTCGGTATTGAAACCAGTCCGGCATACAGCTCTATAAATAGATCATTGCCATTTTCAGATTCTGGTAGTTCCGCTGCAACCGGGTTGTTTGCGTTCTCGAAGGCTTCTGTAACCTGATTTACCGTGAGTTTAAGGCGACGCACTGAACCTTCAGTCAGCAGTTGAACCCAGTCTTCCACAGAGCTTTGTTCCATGTTCAGGATGGAGTGAGAAGCGTCCGACTCCTGAATGGGTTTCAGTCCGCCCAATCCGTAGATCCGGGCAACCCTGATCGCGCCACGGATAATAGTATCGTCCATCACCATAACGGTAACCGTTGCGCCAGAAACCGCATCCACCTGTTTTCTTTTGCTTTCATCTCTGGCGAGAGCAACGATATCCACACCGATGTAGTTGCTGAAAAGTGCGGTGATTTTATGTTCAGGGATTCCGATCAGCACGATAGGTTCGTGATGCTCGATTAGCTTGATATGTTTTAGCACACCATCCATATCAATGGCGATGAGCATGTGAATCGGTTTACCGGAATAGCCGGTGGACGTCACGTAGTCCGAATTGAGGAACACATACCCGATCTGCTGGCCATCACGATAGGCCGGGATAATTGGGTTTTTATCGGTAATTTTGCCAAGGCTGTCCGCATCTGGATAGGTTTCACTGATCTCGGTTTTAGCCAAAAGGCGTGGTAATTCAGATTCGGCTGCGTTTACCTGGAATGATGCGAGAAGAAGTGTAAACAGAACAGCGATAGCTATACTGAAAAAATATACAGTATTTGGTTGGTATGCTGACCAACCAGTTTGGGGGAAATGATTACGATGGTGTGCGCCAAGCATCAATAAGATCCTTGATAGAAAAGCGGTGAATAGTAAACCGGCAAAATTCTATGCTTCTGGGTTTTTGAAGCCTTGATGTATATCAAGAGTGGGAAAAAATAGTGCTAAAGTAAAGAGGCGAATTCAAGTAGCAAGTGCAAAGATTTCAAGGTCAGGTTTGATTTGTGAAAAAAACTATCGTCCCCTGTTGGGCTTTGAATGGGTCCATTCCGCCAACATCGTTTTTAATGATGAAACAAAGGCGATGGGTTGGTCGAGAAACAGGTGGTGATGGCATTCCGGAAGCGATACAAAGGGTACGCTCTCATCCAGCATCTGGAACATGTAGTCTTCAACTTCAGGCAGTAGCACGCTGCTATTTTCCGCGTTAATCACTCCCATCCGGCAGGCGATTTTTTTGAAGTCATCGCGCTTCTTTTCCTTCCAGAATGGAGATTTAAATTTATCATCAAACTTCCAGGTCCAGCCACCCTCTACTTCTTTGATCGAGTGTTTAGCGATGTAATCAAGGATGTACTGGTTTTCACAGGGTTGAGGAGGCATTAATCGAAAGCGCTGTTGAGCGGTTTCAGCATCAGCATATATTTTCTTTTTACGAATCGGCATTGCGCTCTTCCACTCGTAATCCGGCGGCCGAATTGCCGAATCTACCAATACAATGCCTTTAAGGTGATCGCCATAAATTGCGGCGGTTCGTAGTGTCATAAAGCCGCCCATGCTGTGGCCGACGATAATCGTATCGTCGCCAAAACCGGCATCTTTGATCACACCTATTAGCTCATCGGCATAGCAGTTTGCTACATATTCTTCACGGTAGCCGCTATCGCCCATGCCGCTCAGGTCTATCGCCGCAACACTGTACTGGTCGATAAAAAATGGTGCAATAAAATCCCACCAGTGCGCATGTGCACCATTGCCATGTACAAACAGCAAGCCGGGTTTGTTGTCGTCACCCCATTTCAGATAATGGATAGGGCAGCCATCAACCTCGACAAAACAATCTTTTTTGGGCGTTTCAATGGCGCGGGTAAACCAGGCGGGGGCTACGGTATTGGTCATAAAAGGGCTACTACAAAGAGCTAAATCAGAAAAAGGGTGAGGTAAAACCAGCAAAAAACGGTTTGGAATTTCCGGAGCAGTAATTACTGCTCCGGAAAGGTATTACTTACAACTCGCCGAATCGATTTAGATGGAAATCGGCATTGCCAAAGGTATGGCTGATCATAGTAAGACGTTTGAAATAGTGACCGACATTTAGCTCTTCGGTCTGACCCATTCCACCGTGCAGTTGCACCGCCTGTTGACCAACATAACGGCCAGCTTTACCAATCTGTACCTTAAGTGCAGAGATCGCTTTAGCGGCGTCATTGCTGCCTTCAGCCAAACGCATTGCGGCCAGGAACATCAATGATTTGGATTGCTCATGTTCAATAAACATATCCACCATACGGTGTTGAAGTGCCTGGAAAGAACCAATCGGTACGTCAAACTGCTTACGCTGTTTGGAGTATTCGACCGTGGTCTTATAAAGTACTTCCATTGCTCCGACTGCTTCGGAACAGATTGCCAGCAAACCGTCATCAACTACAGACTGAATTAACGGCAAGCCGTTGTTCAGTTCGCCGATGATGTCATCGGCACTGACCTGTACATTGCTAAACGTCACTTCAGAACCTTGTCCCGCATCAATAGTGGCGTAGTTGCGACGGTTTACACCATCCGCATTGGCATCCACCAGGAATACAGTGATTCCACTTTCATCACGCTGATCACCAGCGGTACGGGTAGTGACAACCAGTTTGTCAGCATTGGGTCCGTTCAGTACAACGCCCTTATGGCCGCTGATGCTGAATCCATCACCATTTGCTGTCGCCGTAGTGGTGAGGTCAGCAAGGTTAAAACGACCCTGTGGCTCAACATAAGCAAAGGCTAGTTGCAGCTTGCCTTCGATCAGTGATGGGATCAGTTGTTCCTGTTGTGCAGCGGTACCGCCTTTACTCAGGAAGCCTCCGCCCAGAACAACCGTCGCCAGGTACGGTTCAACCACCAAGCCTTTTCCGAACTCTTCCATCACCATCATGGTTTCGAGTGCGCCGCCGCCGAATCCACCATGCTCTTCAGCAAAGGGGATGCCCAACCAGCCTAGCTCTGCAAACATCGCCCAGTTTTTAGCACTAAAGCCCTGATCTTCAGCAACATATTTTTTGCGATCTTCAAACCCGTAACTGTTCTGGATAAAGCGGGAGACGCTATCCTGTAGCATGGTTTGCTCTTCTGAAAGATTAAAATCCATCGTATTTTTTCTCCTTTATCCTAGTTTGCTGAGGCCGAGAACGGCTTTAGAAATAATGTTTCGCTGCACTTCAGATGAGCCGCCGTAAACCGTTGCGGGTCGAGTACTAAAGTACTGCAGCGCCGTTGATGTGCTGTAATCCGCTCCAATCATCTCGCCTTCGTAGTCACCCCAGTGGGTATCTTGAACGAATGGCTGGGAATAGTAGCCCGCGCAGTCCATAAACAGCTCAGCAATTGCTTGCTGGATCTCGGTGCCTCTGACTTTCAGAATGGATGACTCCGGGCCTGGTGCACCGCCTTTCTGTACACCGGCAAGGGTGCGCAGATCAGTGATCTCCAACGCCATAAGGTCAATCTCGATTTGAGAAACCTTAGCGCGGAACGAAGGTTCATCGATCAAAGGTGCCTGACCAGTGCCAGTAGGTTCGGTGCTAGCCGCAACCTTCAACTCTTCAAGACGGTTCTTTGAACGAGCTACACCGGCGATGCCTGTACGCTCGTGGGTAAGCAGCAGCTTGGCATAGGTCCAGCCCATGTTCTCTTCGCCAATGCGATTTTCAACCGGCACCTTCACGTTGTCGAAAAAGGTGTCATTGACGTGCTGTTGGCCATCAAGTGTGGAGATAGGTTTAACGGTAATACCCGGAGTTTTCATATCGATCAACAGGAATGAGATGCCCTGCTGTTTGATCTTTGCAGTGGGATCAGTCCGTACCAGGCAGAAGATCATATCCGCATAGCGCGCAGTACTGGTCCAGGTCTTCTGACCATTAACAACGTAGTGCGTGCCGTCTTCAGAAAGCTCCGCTCGGGTAGACAGTCCCGCAAGGTCAGAACCTGCACCCGGCTCAGAGTAACCCTGACACCACCATGTTTTTGCGGACAGGATATCCGGCAGATACTTGTCCTGCTGTTCTTTGTTGCCAAAGGTGTATAGAACCGGTGCAACCAGGTTTAATCCGAAGGAGATCAAACGAGGGCAATTGGCATTGGCGCACTCGATATCAAAAATATATTTCTGAGTCGGTGTCCATGGGCAACCACCAAGCTCCAGCGGCCAGTTAGGCGCGGCCCAGCCCTGTTCAGCCAGTCTGCGGTGCCAGCGAACCGGCATATCGTGAGCCATGGAAAGACCATTACCCATATCTTTACGATCCTGGTCGGTCCAGTTGTCCTTAAGAAATGCCCGTACTTCATCGCGGAATGCGATATCTTCGGCGCTAAAATTTAGATCCATCGAGAAGACCTCATGATGATGTTTTGGTTATTTTAAGCTGGGATAGGCAGATCGGATGGCGAAAAAACGAGCGCTGTCTGTCTGTTTTCCAAGCGGGGAAGTCAGCTCGAAATATTATGCTTTGACGGGCTTTTTTACAAGGCCGAAAGAACCAGGGTGACGCCTAAAATAGTCGCGCCTTCTCGGTTCTTTGCTGAAAGTTGGTCGTATGGTATTTACGTCTCGACTTGCTTTGCGATACGACTTGCGGCCCAGGTCACTACTTTTTTTGCGTTGGGGCCATAGGGTGGTGTTATCAAATTAGCCAGTGACAGAGAATCCTGGTGGTAGACTGATATTTTCCACGCGTAAGTCGGTTGTCAGCTGACATTAAAAGGGTAGAGTCCATTTTTGTTCCTTTACTCGAAGGTTTCCAAAAAGAGTCTCTTTTTAGTTCTTACTGGTTGTTAACAAATTTTCCGGCCAAATAGGTTCAAGCCTGACTAACAGATCCTTGCCTTTATTTTTAAACAGGATCGCTGTCGATTGCTTGACCAACTCAAGGGAAAATAGGGGCTCAGCCTCTTTAGCGCTATACAGCGCCTGTTTGGCGCCTTCGACATCGCCCTGTCCGGCACGGGCCCAGGCTAAATTAAGCCAGGTCCAATACCAACCATCATAGGATTTGAGTCCATTTAAGCCGGCTTGTTCTGCCTCTGCGTAACGACCTAACTCGCACAGCGTACCGGCACGATAAGTTTCAAAAAGATAAGTTTGGGGTGATTGCGGCGATACCACCAGGGCTTTTTCAATATGCGGCAAGCCCCTGGCTGGCTGACCATCAAAGGCTAATGACAGCCCCAGCGCGGCCATTGCCAGAGCATAACTGGGCTGTTTCACAATAGCTTTTTCCAGTAATCGGATAGCCTCCTGAGGACGCCCCGTAAAGCCATAACAAGATCCAATGGCAAAAAGAGCGAGGGGGTCTTTGGGTGCAGATTCCAGAGCTTGCTGGCCCAGCCCGTAAGCCTCGGCAATATCACGAGTTGGATCATCGCTGTAAAAATTAGCGGCCCGGAAACATAGTGAGCGGGCCAGTTCGGCCTTAGCCAATGCATAATTTGGATCGAGTACCAACGCCTCTCGCAACAAAGGCTCAGCTGCCATCACCGATTTGCGGTTAAAGCTTGCAAGGTAACTGCTGGCACGCATAACCAGGCCCCAGGCATCGAGGTTGTCAGTTGGTGTACTGCTGGCACGAGCGATCTCCGCTGTGAAGATTTCGTCGCCCAGAGCAACAGCAATACCATTGGTGATTTCATCCTGCAAGGCAAAGATATTCTCCAGCGCGCGATCATATTGCTGCGCCCACAAATGCTGGCCATTGCGGGTATCAATCAATTGCACTGTTACCCGCAGACGTTCGCCAACTTTTCGTAAACTGCCCTCCACCACGTAGCGAACACCCAGAGCCTCGCCGACCTCACGAATATCCGGCGACTGGCCCTTGTAGGCAAAGGTTGAATTGCGAGCGATAACAAAAAATCGGGGGTTCCGCGAAAGAAGCGTAATCACGTCTTCGGTAATACCATCGGCCAGATAAGCCTGCTCAGGATCGTCCGATAAACTGGTGAGTGGTAATACGGCTACCGAAGGTTTGCCGCTTAGCGCAGAGTTCACGTCCCCGTCGGTATTAGAGTCATCACTATCAAGAGCAAAAATACCCAGCAGGAGCAGGCCAAAAACCGTCAGGCAAATTAGCGCTATATTGCGCCAGTCCGACAAAAAAGCCGGGCGTTTAACCTGGCTCATTGCCTGGGAAGGCATACGCGTCCATATCAATCGAACAACCACTACCAGGCCAGCAATAATGGCGATAATTGCTGCGATAGCACTTAATGATGTTTCGTTACTAGCCAACCATTCCAAGTGAATGTCCCTCTCTGCTTTTTTTTATTCTTATAAACGCTGATTTTTAACTATTGTGAAGTAGTGCGGCCTAATGGGGAAGGTTTACCCCGTTTTTATTTTGAATTCCCTATATCTTCACGATCCTGGTCGGTCCAGTTGTCCTTAAGAAATGCACGTACTTCATCGCGGAATGCGATATCTTTGGCGCTAAAATTCAGATTCATCGAGAAGACCTCATGATGATGTTTTGGTTATTTTGGAGCTGAGAATAAATAGCCTGAGTGTAGAAAAAACACAAGGCTCGATATATATCTTGAGGGGCGTATGCTTCGGTAGCTGGAATATAATAATAAAAGCAGGGAGCGCTCAGCTATGCCCAAAATAGAAACCGTACTTGGCCCTATCGATGTAAGCGAGATAGGGTTTTGCCTGATGCACGAACATATCGTCGTATCCAACTGGTCAATGCGGCAGAACTTCGATGACTGGTTTAACCCCGATACCGAGATCCCCAAAGCCATTGATGAACTCTCCCAGGCCAAAGCTCTGGGCGTGGATACCATTGTCGATCTAACGCCAATAAACCTCGGCCGTGATATCGATATTATCCGCCGCGTTGCGGAAGAAAGCTGCGTGAATGTGATCGCCGCAACCGGGTTTTACTGGAATGAAGAGCCATGGATGGCCGGCTGGTCTGCAGAGCAACTGGCAGAATATATGATCCGTGATATCGAAATCGGCATTCACGGCACCTCATCCAAAGCTGGCATCATCAAATGCGCCACCGATCATCCCGGTGTAACCGACAGTAATCGCAAACTACTGGAAGCTGCGGCCATCACTCACAAACATACCGGCATTCCAATCTCCACCCACACATGCGTCGGTAATCGTTCCGGCCTTGCTCAGCAGGATGTTTTTGAGGAGCTAGGGGTAGATCTGGCCCGTGTTGTGATCGGTCACTGCGGAGATTCGGATGATATTGAATACCTGCAGGCTATTCTGGCCCGTGGCAGCTATATCGGCATGGATCGTTTTGGACTGGACTCATTGCTACCCACCGACAAACGGGTACAGGTCATTGCTGAGCTTTGCCAACATGGACATACCGGAAAAATGGTGGTCTCCCACGATGCTTGCAGCCATATCGACTTCTTTGCCGATCAGGGCATGATCGAGCAATTTGCGCCCAACTGGAACTTTCGCCATATTCCCACGGACGTATTGCCAGCTCTTAAAAAAGAGGGCGTAAGCCAAAACCAGATAGATCAGATGATGCGTGCAAACCCTGCGGCTATTTTTGCCCAGAAGAAACCCTATTGACGCGGATAGTAAAACCTAATCAAACTACTCGATAGAAGATGCTTTAAATAGAACGCCCTCAATGAAGAGGGCTTGATCAGCTCAACCCAGATTAATTAAAAGAGAGGAAGAACGTTGCCAAATTTTGATTCAATATCCAGACAGGCGCTAGAACAGCGTGACCAGCTACTCGCCCAACGTAGCGCCGCCAGCGCAGATATGCCGCTACGGTTCTGGAATCAGCAGGCCCATTTCACCAGCCCCGCCAGCGGCTCGCCGGAAAAGGCTATTACCGGGCTAAAAGCGACCGCGAAAATACTCAAGCGTTTCAATATCTCGGTTGATGAACTGGCGGAATTCACCGGAGCAGATAAAACCATACTCGATGATCTGATCAACAATCCCAATAACCATGCGCCACTGGTAATGGTGGATGCAGAAGATGCGGTTGCACTCACAGAAGACTCCAGCAATAAAGCGCGGGAAGGCGCCAAACGGGTATTTTCTGAAGCGGACTGGGGCTCAACTCTCGCGTTCTTCCGGCCCTCCGGTTTGGGTCTCGATACCTGTGTGGGAGACCTGCTGGAAGTACTACCTGCGGTTGCAGAAGGCTGTTCGCCAGATGAATATCCAATTGACGGCATCATCTGGCCAAAGCCCGAGCACCCTGAAGAGATCACATGGGTTTGCAACCTGTTAAGCCAGGTCGAGCAAGAGTTAGGACTCAAACAAAACCAGATCAAATTTCAATTCCTGATTGAATCCGGCTACGCACTAAATCAACTCAAAGAGCTGGCCCAGGCGGCGGTTCCACGCTTAACCGGGCTCATCTGGGGTATTGCAGACTACAGTGCAGATGCCAATTTGCCGATCATACAAAATGACCATCCGGTTTGTGACTGGGCACGTTACCAGCTAGTCAATATGGCCGGTGCACTCAACGTACCCGCCATCGACAGCATGACCCTCAACTACCCAACCCCCGTTCACCGCGGTGCCGACCTGACCGAACAACAACAGCAGGAAAACAAACAGAAAATACTCGGTGCGCTGAAGGATGTGTTTGATGAAGCCAATCACGGCATATACCTTGGTATGGCAGGCAAATGGGTTGGTCATCCAGCCCAACTGCTGATGGTAATGGCCGCCTATCGTAACTCCATCCCCCAGTCACAGATCGATAGCGATATAGCAGAGATCGAAGCCTACAACACAGCCGTTGCATCCGGCGCTGGCGCCACAATGATTGGTGACGGCAAAAAAGAGTATATGGCCGATAGAGCAACAGACCGACATCTACGGGCACGCCTACGACGAGCAACCGCCTGGGGCGCACTAAGTGCGGAAAAGGCGGTGCAGCTTGAAGTGATTACCGAACAGGAAAAAATGGAGCTTACCGGGCAATAAGGTTGGTCGGAAAATGTTCTGTGTTTTATGTCTTAATATGAAAATTGGTGCATATGTTATCCACCAATTATGTATGTAATACGCAGAACAATTTGTTCCGCTTAATAACACTGTAGCATTTTAATGGAGTATCAAAGTGGCGCGGATCTTGAGTTTTATAATGATATTATCTCTCGTTGCTTGCGCCACCCCTCGGCTTTTGGAAAATGATTTAAGTGCAACAGTAACTGTTAGCACCACTACTTTTGAGAAAGAGTCAGTTGATCCGGATGAATTCATTTATATCCATGTTTTTACTTCAGATCAAACGTCAGAATTTGATCGTGCTAAAAATGTGACGATATTGAAGCCTCAAAATACAGAAGATAAATTCTTTTTGGATGGTGGCGCTTCATATAGATTGGTTATTGCATACAATCAATTTGGCTTTCTTAATAAAACCACTTGCTTAGCTACGCTCCAAGTTATGCCAGTGCAAAAATTCTCATATCACATTCAATTCGATGTTAGCAATAAAGCTAAT
>JAHRWD010000110.1 GCA_019090315.1 Pseudomonadales bacterium | reverse complement strand
GTATGCCTGGTTTCGTTTTCTTCCCATCTGATCCACCTCTACATAGGTCAATATTACTATACAGAGTGGCTACAAGTTATGGGGAACACGGAAATCTAACGCCTTGATCAGCGGAAAAATGCGAGCGCGAGCGAGTAGTTTTTCCGATGCAGCAATTTGTTAGGCATTGGAATCAAACGCTTTGGTACTATAAAAATATTTATGACTTTCATCGATTAAAATATTACCAGATACACCTTTTAATAAAGAGTAGTTTTCAATGTAAGGTTTGAATTTTTTTGACCCTACTGGACTAAGGCAATTGTAAAATAAAAGAGTTAGTTCATATGTAGAGAGCTGTGCTCTCAAAAGGTTTATATATAGCTTTTTATCATCAACATCGCTTTGATCAACAAACTTAATAATGTTGTATAGGTTTCTAAAATAATGACCTATTTCAGATTGTTCATAAGCATAAAATGCCATGTAGCAGCTTGTTATGTATTCTTCTTCTAAAAGAAATTTTACATTAATAGACGGTGTGTTACTTTTTTGCATAATATATTTTGCATCAAGGAATTTAGAAAAATGCTTTGGATCTAAAAAGCCTTGATAAGTTACTTGTTGTGTATTTTGCTCAAAGCGATTATAGAAAGTCTTAAAGCAGTCTTTTCCTTTTGTGACATCACCTTTTTTATTTGCAAAATCAATTGAATTAACTAAGTCTTGATGAAGACTAAGTAAGTTGAAGAATGTCCCTTCAAAACTTTGTTTATCTAATGTGGTTGCTTGTTTTATTAATGCTTCTTTTGACTGAGATAACTCATTTCGTGTCATTTCAAGCTCTGAATTATTAAGTCTAAGTGCTTCTTCATTTTGAGATAGAGCTTTTTGGTTTTGTTTAAGAGTAGCTAAAAGAAGCACTAAACTAGAAAATGCTAATAAAGGGTTTAAAACCCCACCAAAAAAATCTCCCAACGCTCCCCATCTTTCGGGAGTATCCCAAAACCCCACACCAAACTTATATGCATATAATGAGACAGATGTAACAATTACAACAGAAACAATAAACACAATTGTATTGAAGTTTTTTAATCCAGTATCGTTTGATACTTTATCTTCTTTAGTCAAACTTATTTTCCTTGTCGTCGTTAAGTCTATGCCGCGTAGCGGAACGCAGTGAAGCGAAGCGGCGTAGACTTAACAGTGTTATTAAGCGGAACCAATTGTCCACGTATTAGTTGTATATATATGGATAGGTTTTCCACGTATTGTGATATTAAAGATACAAACATGGAAAACCAGCCCCATCAGCTCAGAACCCATTACTTTCGATAAATACTCTTCTTAGGCGCTGCAAATACCCGTCGCAACATCGGCTCAAACTTTGACAGTTCCAGTTTTGGAAGGCTTGAGTCAAAAGCGGGGTCATCGTATTTTTCAATGAATTCTTCGGTGCGGGCATAGTGTTCGTGATCTTTAAATTGATCACGCATGTTTCGGTCGAGGCCGATATGGTGGAAGAAGTTTACGCCCTGGAAAATACCATGGTGTTTGATCATCCAGTAGTTGGCTTCGGATACAAAGGGTTCGAGGATGGTGGCAGCTACGTCAGGATGATTGGTGGTGCCGAGGCTATCGCCAATGTCGTGGAGCAGGGCGCAGATAATATATTCGTCATCACGACCATCTTTTTGGGCGAGTTCGGCGGTTTGTAGTGAGTGTTGCAGACGGTCAACGGGAAAGCCGCCGTAGTCTCCGCTGAGCAGCATCATATGATCGAGAATTCTGTCGGGTAGTTTTTCACCGAACTCAGCTTGCTGTGTGCGAATCAGCTCCCAGTCTTCTTTTGTGCTTTCGGACATTTTTTTGAATTGTGCGTTCATAGCTCGATGCTCCAGAGGGTAGATTATTTTTATAGTCTGAATAAAGGTATCACTGAGCTCTACACTAACAACCGAAGCAGGTATCTGCAATTTTGAACCTGTACGTTTTTGAATTGGTTTGATGCTGTTTGAACTGAGATTCGAGGCGATGTATCAATCCCTGTGGTCGCTTTATTGGATACCATCTGAGTCAACCCACGATCAGTGATGGTTATTACAGCTAAGTTGCTGTAAGCTGCACGCCCTCTGCGCTTCGCGCGATCTAACCTTCCCTAACTCCTCGCTATTTGAGACCTTTATATGAGCTTTGACTCTTTGGGCCTGTCTGCCCCGATTCTTGATGCAGTAGCCGCACAGGGTTACGACACACCTTCACCGATTCAGGCTCAGGCAATTCCTGCGGTTCTGGATGGTCAGGATGTGATGGCGGCGGCGCAAACCGGAACCGGAAAAACCGCTGGTTTTACTTTACCGATTCTCGAAATGTTGTCACACGGGGAGCTGGCGCGATCGAATCAGGCGCGTTGTCTGATTTTGACTCCAACCCGTGAACTGGCGGCGCAGGTGGGTGAAAGCGTCGCGACCTACGGGCAAAACCTGCCGTTGCGTTCGGCGGTGGTATTTGGCGGCGTAAAGATTAACCCGCAGATGATGAAGCTGCGTAAGGGTGTGGATGTGTTGGTGGCGACGCCGGGCCGATTGTTAGATCTCTATAATCAGCGTGCTATTCGTTTTGATGAGCTTGAGATTCTGGTGCTTGATGAAGCGGACCGTATGCTGGATATGGGATTCATCCATGATATCCGCAAAATCTTGAATTTCCTGCCGAAGAATCGTCAGAACCTACTTTTCTCCGCAACCTTCTCCGATGATATTCGTAACCTTGCCAAGGGCATGGTGAATAATCCGGTCGAAATTTCAGTTAGCCCGCGAAACACTACGGTAGAATCCGTTGAGCAGTGGGTTTATCCGGTCGATAAAAGCCGTAAGTCGGCACTGCTTACACATCTTATTAAAGAGAATGAATGGCAGCAGGTATTGGTATTTAGCCGAACCAAACATGGCGCAAACCGATTGACCCGTCATCTTGAAAGCAAGGGTATAAAATCAGCGGCGATTCATGGCAATAAAAGTCAGGCTGCGCGCACCAAAGCACTGGCGGATTTTAAGGCTGGCTCGGTTCGGGTACTGGTAGCGACGGATATCGCTGCTCGTGGACTGGATATTGAGCAGCTACCCCAGGTGGTTAACTTTGATCTGCCGAACGTGCCCGAGGATTATGTACATCGAATTGGCCGTACTGGCCGAGCGGGTGCAACCGGGCAGGCGGTTTCTTTGGTGAGTGCCGATGAATTCAAACAGCTCTCGGATATCGAACGACTCATCAAAGAGTTATTACAACGTAAAATTGTTGATGGTTTTGATCCAGCACACGCGTTGCCGGAATCCAGATTAAATACCAAGCCTGTTCGAGCGAATAAACCCAAACGTGCAAGATCTGGCCATCGTGATGGTCAGCGTTCCGGTGCGAATGCGCGGGGAAATAGTTCTGGTAATAATTCGGGAAATCGATCCGGTGGACGGTCAGGTGCTAATTCAGGAAACAGTTCTGGAAATAGCGGCAACCGTTCGGGCAATCAATCAGGTAACCGCTCAGGAAATAGCAGCGGGAATCGCTCGGGCAATCGCTAGAGATTCCAGGCCAGATCTCTTAATCAGAAGCGCTCTAAGGCAGGATTGGTTGTAGCTGAACTCTACAACCAATCGGTTACCAGAAAACCAAAGCTCAGGCGGTTTGAGGATACGTTGTAATCGAGCAGGCTTTCACCATAACCGTTGAAATATTGGATGTAGCCGCGTAAATGTCCGTGAAGCGGGAAGCTCCAGTCCAACTGGATAGTACCTTTTTCCCCTGCGCTGCTTAGGTTGTTGCGGAGCATCATGCCGAAGTTTTGATTGCCCATTTTGTAAAAGGTATGGAACTCGCCGTACCCCATGTAATCATCTATATCAGAGTTTTCCTTGCTTGAATGGGTTTCTCGCCACCAGGGTTTAATGCTGAAGTAGAAGTCGTCCGTTACTTCAACAACAAACTTGGCATATAGCCGATTCCAGTTTCTGGAATATTCACCGTACCGACCATTTGACTGATGTGCAAAACCTACGGTCAAAATTTTGTTGGTGATTGGGCCAAGTTTCCAGTCTGTATCAAACTGTACATATATTTCGGGTTCATGATTGGTTTCACGGATTGCCTGGGACAGGTTTCCGTTATAACCTTGCCACCAGGTCTGATTGGTGTAGGCAACAAATAGATGGGTATCGGGATTAAACAGACTGCGGATTACCGGGGTTTTTAGGCTGATCTGGAATTTTAGTTCGATATTTTCAAATGTCTCACCCGTACCTTCGAGTATCTCATTGTTGGGGTTTTTGTTGTAGGAAAGTGGTAGAAAATAGTTAGGCCGATGGGGGCTGATTACATAGGGCCTGTCCCAGGTCGACTTTTCATAATTCAAATGTGCATCCAGTAGAGAACCTCCTGATATAGAATGGGAATCTTCATCAAGCGGTTTTGGACATTGTTGTTTTAATGCGCCAACGGTTTGTGTGTCATCCGCGGTAGCCATGGCTTTCTGAAGGCAGTCTTCATGTTCAGTTGCAAAGAGCTGATTCGCTGTCAATGCAGCCACCATTAGTATCCATATACAGTAAATTCTAGAAATATTTATCATTATATTTAGTCATTCCTTCCTTCAGGCGCTTTGGCATTTGATCATGTGTTTTTATACATTATAGGGCAGTTGCATGGGGACGCGCTGCATTGTGAAAGATTGTATGGTGTTGGAAGATGGTAGGCCGTACTAAGGTTAGAAAAAATCGATTTTTCTTCCTTAAAGTGTTTTTGCTATAGCTGAGGACAGTGCACGAAGTAGTTTTTTGTGCGCGACTACCAGAGCCGTATAACCGTCGCTATCCAGCGCTACCGTTTGGGAAAATTCATTTTCAGAAATGATGATTTGTTGGTCAATATCAAAAATTGCCCAATAGGCTACTAACTGCGCTTCTCCTTTTGCAGTGCCATGTAATTCATCAATACGTATATCGATACGTTTTTTCCAGTCAATTCCGCCGTTACGCTGGGTGCGCATTGGCCGTCCTGTTTCAGCGGATAGTTCACGTGAAAAAAATACCCGCAGGCTATCCTCTAATGGTTCTGCCCATTGATAATCCCGTGCTATACGCACGGCTCCGTCCGGGGTTTCCAGCGCAAGCCCCAGGTTATCAATGTAGTGTGCTACTTTGATAATGCCGATTCCAATTACATCGCTTTCGCCCTGTACTGTATTTTGGATTGCGGCGTCTGACCTCAACAGATACTGTTGAGTGCTGGGTGTAGTGGCGCTACATGAAGCGATTAGTACTACGGCGAGGAGGATTAACTGTCTCATTTGGAGCCTGCCTGTGGTATTAAATCCGGTTCAGGTTCGGCCGGAAAAATGAGTGAGCTGGGTTGCACCGATAGTTTCCGGAGTAATGCATCCAGATTGTTCAGGGTTGAATCCAGTGTATCGAGTGATGAATCAAGGTTCTGGTACATGCTTGATTCAGAGGAAAGTCCATTCAGGGTATTTCGTAGTTCCTGAAGGGTTTCGATCAGCTCTTTCGGAAGCGCTTTTGCATCATCATTATCCAGTAAGCTATTTACAGAGCGTATTGCAGTATTCAGGGAGATAACTGTTTTGTCCGCACTAGCGATGAGGGAGTTGGCGCCGTCTACAGTTGTTTTGAGTGGCAGGCTGTTCAGGGTTTCCAGGAATTCATTGACCTGTTCTTCTAGTCTTGCCACACCGGTTTCTATCGTTGGGATCACAGTATATTGTCCAAACTTTTCCAGCTCTGCTGGTGGTTCTTCGGGGAAAAAACTGATGTTGATAAGTTGTTGGCCAGTCAGTAAATTGCCGGCATGTAATGTCGCTCGTAATCCTTTGGTTACGCCTGTTCGAATAGTTTTCCGTAGTGCTGTGACAGATTGCGGGTTGTCCTGTAGTGCCAGTAGCCCCGGCTCCAGATAGATCAATACTGGAATAGGGCTGCCCGTTCCACCCATACCTTGCTCCATCGTTTCTTTCAGAAGAATACGCTCTACACGACCGATCCTGATACCACGATATTCAACCGGCGCACCTGTTGTTAGACCGCGAAGTGACTGCTGAAACGATACAACAAAATAGGTGCCGTAGCGGTAGGGGTTTTTAAGAATTTCATCCTGAGATTTATAGAGCTGAAATTCATGATCACTTTTTACAGGAACACCTGTAGGCAGGTCTGGTGGCGATCCGAATGAAACACCACCTAGCAACAGGGTATTTAGTGACCCTGTGTCAACTTCAATGCCATCGGCGGATGCTTTGAACGAGATGCCACTGGTATCCCAAAAACGGGTAGAGCTGTCGATCAGCTCATGAAAAGGTGCATCAATAAAAACCTCATAATTTACCCGACGTTGTTGGGTGTCAAATCTTGTGGATTCAACCCGGCCGACATGATATCCACGGTAGAGTACAACATCACCAGTACTGATGGATCCAGCTCGATCGCTGTATAAGCGAAGCCGCAACCCGGGTGCATCTGCCGGGGTGACGGGCGGTTCTTCAAGACCTACAAAAGCTCGCTTTCCCAGTTGCCCATCGCCGGGTGCCATTTCGATATAGCTACCTCCCAGGAGGGTCTCCAGACCAGATATTCCGCTGGCGCTGACACGAGCGCGTACAACCCAGAAGAGGGTGTCTTCTCGCAGTAAAGGCCTGGCTTGCGGATCAAGTTTGATAGTTGTGGTGACACCTGTCATATCAGGCTTTAGAACAACATTTTCAACCACGCCAATATCAACATTGAGGAGCCGGATTTTGGTTTTGCCTTTGACAAGCCCTTCTGCGGTCGAAAAATCCAGTGTGATGGTAGGCCCTTCACTCATCAGCGTGTGAATAATCATATATAGCCCGATCAAAGCCGCTACCAACGGTATGATCCAGATAACGGAAAGACGCCGGCTATTGCTGACTGATGGGTTTAATTCATTCATTATTTTCTTCTTCCATTTGATCCCAGATCAATCGGGGATCGAAACTTTCTGCCGCCAGTATGGATGTGATTACAACTGCGCAAAACGCGATGGTGGCCAGGCCTGGGCGGATTACTAATAGACCATTCAGGTGGATTAGCGCAACCAGCAGGGCAACTACAAATACATCAATCATTGACCACTTACCAATAAATTCAACCATTCGATAGAGCTTGGTTCGTTTTACCGTGGAGTGAATGGAACCCTGTTGAACGCTCCAGCACAGATAAAACATAGCGATCAGTTTACCCAGTGGGATCATGATGCTAGCGATAAAAATAACGACAGCAACAGGTAGGGATCCCATCTCAATTAATAAAACTATACCACCTAAAATGGTGCTCTCAATAGGTTGCCCAAATTGCTCGGTAACCATAATGGGTAGTGTATTGGCTGGAATATACAAAATTGCAGCGGTCACCAAAAAAGCCAGGGTACGTTGCATGCTATCCGGCTTACGGGAGTGCGCTGCGGAGTTACAACGCGGACATTGGTGTAATTCATGGTTAAAAAGCTTGAGGCACAGGTGGCATGAAGAAAGGCCCTGCGAGGCTGCAGTAAGCCTTGAGTCAGTCATGAGGGTTTAGCATCTCAATACGGCGCCAATACTGGAATCGGTCGAGCCTGGATATAGTTAGCACAAACAGCACACTAAATATGGCGTAGGCCCAGAAAGAGAGGCCCATTTCAATGGTTGCCATCCTGGTGATTTTTACCAGACTCACTAACACCGCAATAAAAAACACCTCAACCATACACCAGTTTTTTATGGTGAATATCGATCTGGCCACTGTGTTTAGCCAGGGATGTTTTCTCTTCAATAGCAAAGCTATGGTCACGCTCATTATTGATATGAGGATCACTGCCGGAAGGACAATAATAAACGCGGCAATCAGGAATGCCAGCAGGTACATTTTATAGTCCCATAATATGAATGCCGTTTCAGGCAGGGTCATCGTACTTTCCAAACCATTGGCTTGAAAAGCCATAAAGGGAAAACTACAGGCAATCATCAAAAATATAATGGCCGAACTGACGAATGCGGCTACGTGCTCAAGCTCACCTTTTCGATGGGTGGTTAAAAAATGGTTACAACCGGTACAGCGAGCAGTGTCACCGGTTTTCAGTGATGAAATGTCAAATATCAGATCACAGGAGGGGCAGGCCAGATAATTCGAACGCTGATAGATGCTTTTTGGGGGGGGGCGGTACAATTAATAGGCCTTTGTTAAAGGTATCATCCTGATGGAGTGATCATACTCATAATTGCTTTGTGAAAAAAGTAAATAGAGGTATCGGAACGGTTTTATGCGTTATATTGCGATACTGGTAAGTAGCTATTAGAGGAGTTTCTATATGAAGACAAAAACAGGTTTACCTGTTCCTGTAATTTTTAGCCTGATGATAAGTGTTCTCATGAGTTCGTTTTCGGCTTTAGCGGATGATCCTGTTCGGGTTCAGGATAACAAGATAAAACTCTCTATAGGCGCGTATGTGGTTGCTGAAGCAGATACCTATTTTTCACTAACTGAACGCGATGTGGGTTTAGGGATATCGATAAGTCCCCACGATACGCTTGGAACCGACTTTGAACAAAGTGTTTTTCAGCTCGATGGCAGTTATCGGTTCAATGAGGAAGATGCGGTAAAGGTCTCCTGGTATAAGATCTCCAGTTCGGGTGGCAATGAGGTGAGCAAGGAGTTTACCTGGCTGGATGAAGATGGCAATGAAATTACCATAGGAGCGGGGTCGGAATCATCCAGCAAGCTGGATTTTGAAATTGTTGATCTGGCCTATTTGTGGACTTTTTACAACAGCGACAAGGTTGAGTTACGGGCTAGCGCAGGTCTTCATATCACTCGCCTGGGTATAGAAATAGAGGTTACCAATACAGGTACATCCACCAAAACCACGGGAGAGCGTGTAGCGGTTACGATTCCTCTTCCTACGTTTGGGTTGGGAGTTTCCTATCACATTACTCCTCAATGGAGATGGCACGCGCAGGCGAATCTGTTTGCCATACGGTATGACGATTGGCGGGGGAGCTATAGTGATGTAGAGTTTTTGCTTGAATATCAGCCAGCCGATAACTTCAGTGTAGGTATGGGTGTTGGAAGCAACAAACTCAAACTTACCGAAGAAACCAGTGATCACATATTTAGCTTTGACAATCGGCTAACCGGATTTTTGTTTCAAATATCGACGATGTTCTAATTTATCGTAGTTCCTTATTTCAACGTTCACCATCTCCAAAACGGTATACAAGGGTGCTCATAACCGATTGATCGGTGTGGCTGTTTTTCTTTTCATAGAAATACCGATAGTCAAACTGGACCGCCCACTTTGGAGACAGAGCCCAGTGCACACCAACGCCTGAATGTACCGCTGTATCAGATGATACGCTCTGTTTTTCTATCATGACTTCACCAATGCCAAAAACCACATAAGGGCGCAGATTGGTTTCTACAAGGAAATAGTATTTTCCCTGTGTGTAGTAATTTTCATAACGGTAGTCTTCGCCGACCGTACTTGATGGGTCTGCCCTTGAATAAAACAACGATGCAGACCAGCGTCGGCCTATATGTAAACCCAGGGCAGCGCCACGGATACTGTCATCTTTAATATTGCGGTCACTGTCATACGCGGTATATCCATAACTGGCGGAGATAAATATCACACTGTAATCGACAGGTTGTTCCGCTCGTGTATTGCAACTGAGCAATAGCAATAGCAATAGAAAGGCTGCTGCAGCACTGGCAAATGAACAGGTTCTAAAATTGATAGACAACGTTGAAGCTCCAGTAGAGGTCGGTGGATTTGCCTTTGGTCAGATTTGTGGCGGGCTTGGCGGATATCCAGGCACTGCCTGCTTTGATGACTTCTGCGCCTGCTAATTTGTTGATACCTACCCCAATGGAGTCCACTGGATCAAGGAAAAACAGTGTGACATCGCCTAGTAGTTCCGAGCCGTATACTGTGCCACCCTGGTTACGAATGCTTAGCTCGGATTGATATGCAAATTCACCCCATAACCATCCGCCAATCGGTGTAACCACGATATCCTGTATAGAAGGTACTTCCGCAAAGGA
The DNA here is from genome assembly GCA_019090315.1 of Pseudomonadales bacterium. Taxonomy (GTDB): domain Bacteria; phylum Pseudomonadota; class Gammaproteobacteria; order Pseudomonadales; family JAHRWD01; genus JAHRWD01. Next base: position 13,932 of record JAHRWD010000110.1, on the reverse strand, counting down.
TTCCAGGCCATATTCCCAAAAAAATGTAGACATCAAAAAGGAGTAGACAAAAGAGTCCCACTGGCTGTAACCAGACTTACGCGCAACCTGATAATAGACACCGCCAAAATAGGGGTGCCCGAGGTAATTCATATCCCATTCATCCTCATCCCATACGGGGCCTGCCCTGACGTTATTCCACCATTTTTCCAGTGGGCCCTCATCGGTATCTTCCCAGTTGGAAACATCGGATGGCAGCAATGAGATAAATCCAGCCACACCAAACCCCAGGCCCACAATCAATTTTGTCTGCGACCACAAACGCTCACTGTCTTCACCATTTTGTGGGTCAAACAATGACACTCTGTAGGGGTTTTCTTTCAGATAATCGGGTAGCTCAGCCTCGGGCCAATGGGAGGTGGTATCTCTAACCTGATAGTCTGATTCCTCTGATTCCTCTGATTCCTTGGTCACAGGTGTCTCGGTGGTTTCAGTCGCATCGGAGGTTTCGTCGTTGGAATAAGCGGGTGCCGCGACGCTACAACTCAAATAAAATATCAGTAGGTAAGTCAGATGTTTCAGAATATCCTCCGTGGTATGGGTATTGTTCTAGCCAGTTTTATAGGCGAGTACGCGAAATTTCCCCCGCAAATCCGCCGACCACATTGGGCAGCAGAACAGGGCTTGCACCAGGTTCCTATGAGGATTCTGCCTGGAAATAAGGCAGCATTAGTGGCTGGGTTTTAAAACTGGTTTTGCCGAAAGCTGGCGAGGTTAGCGGTCCCGTATACGCGCATTTTTACAACCGGTGTATTGTAATGGTAATTCAGCGATCGGCAAGTACCTTGTCAAAGACAGCTAGCGCTCCAGGGAGTTCTCCATGCCTTGCACCGAATACGGGAGCACTGACCTAATTAGCTTTATGGTTGCTGTTTGAACCAAAATTGAGGGTAAAACCAATACCGATATTGTAGCCCTCCAGCCCACTTGCATTAACTGTGCTCAGTTCAAGAAAAAATCGGTCTGCCCAGGTGGGGTATCCCGGCGTGTACCAGTAGGCGACGCTACCAAGAGTTCCGTAGGCGTCAACTTTTGTGGAGTCCGTGACTTGTCCGGTTAGATAATTGCCGTTGATATAGCCTTCAAGTGTTAGATAATTTCCATCTGAATTGAGTAGCCTGGGCGTCTCTGCACCCAGAGTAAGAGTAGTGACATTGGAGTGGCTTTGAAAAGAGGCTAGATCATCGAACTCAAAAGTTGATTTGGTTTCGTAGAGTTTGAAGCTCAATTTTACGTAGGGTTTGTAGCGGCATCCAACCGGCTGATACAGCATATCCGCAAATAGTTTATAGCTGATGTTGTCATTGTAGTTTTGATCAAAAAAATCTTCGATGGCATCACCCACATCGTCATCCGGCTTGCGCACACTTGCACCAGAACGTGAATAAATCAGTTCGAAGCCACCTGAAAAAAAGATGTGTTTCTGCGCTTCATAGCGAATACCTCCACCAATACCTGCGGTATAGGTCCGTAGGTGATTGTCGTAATCCAAACGTCCATTTGGCGGTACTTCGATATCTTCAGAGAGAAATGTTCGGCTATAACCCACGTTGCCAACTACAAAGTAGTTGATGCCGTTTTCTTTTGGCTGTAATTGATAATTAAAGGGCAGGTGGTAGATATTCATATCAACCCCGATATCGGTAAAGCGGTAGTGCCCGGAACTCAGCCCTTCTTGAGAGGTAAAAATAAGCAGTGCATTGATATTGGCAAGGTGTGCCTGTTTTGCAATATCCGCGGGTGTATCAGCGTTAGCGGATGAAATGACTAACAGGTAACAAAAGAGGGTTTGTAGTGAGTTGTTTTTCCTAAACAACTGTCTCGTTCCTGTTTTCATCGGTTTTCGATAGTTTAAAGAGGGCATTCGTTTTTTTGATACCCGATCACTTTTGTATCGGAACACGCGGTGCAGTCTGAAGCGTAGGTTTTCTGGCTTCCTCCCTCCAGGGTTCCACAGACCGGCTGGTAAATCATGGTGCAGATTTGTGGCCGTGGGTCGTTGCATAGGACAAGTTGTGGCTGGATTTTTGTTTTTTTATTGATGCTACTGCAGCCTGCCAGACAAAGCGCCAGGACAATGACAATGCAAGGAATCATCACTTTTTTATCGGTTTTTACAGGGTGGGGAGGGTTTATATCCATTGTCACTGGATCGTATCAAATTGCAGTTTGGTTCGATATCTATATCCGGGCATGACCACCTGTTTTTCCAGCTATAAGGGATTGTTTTTAGATGCGCGATACGCCGCAAGCTGGTCAGTCATCCAGATACTGGAAAGTTGAGGTTCCTTACCTTTGCAAAGAAGGTAATAGGGCGTACCGGTCCAGGAGCTTTTGGTTGCCAGACGTTCGATGAATTGCTCGGCGCTGTCTATCCAGCGTTTGCCGTTTTTATACTTAAGGCGCATATGGTTTTCAGCATCCTTTGGGGAATGCTCGGTGCCATTGCGTAGAAACGTACAGCCACTATTGCCTACCGCCTGTATCAGGTAGTTGATTTCTGCATCAGCAACCTTGTCGCTTGCCGCTCCACTTGCAGTGACACCACCGCAAAAAAGTAGTACCAGTACAGCAATCCAGGCCCGCATCATCACAATCCAAAGCTCGCTGATATCGGATTGTGATCAGAGCTGGTCACAATACGTGTGTTAGTAGAGTTGACGGTCATACCGCGTACATAACTATGATCCAGATGAAACCCGAACACCTTTTTCCGATGGTCATCTTTGAATGTCAGCGGTGTTAGATCAAGATCCTGTGCGAGTGTATTGAGAATCTCCATTCGCCCTAATCGCCAGGTATTGAAATCACCGGATAATATAACCGGCCCACTGTGGTTTTTGAGTATTTGTCTGATCTGATCGATCTGCATCTCGAATTCAGTTACCCCAAGGGTAAAATTGACGCCGTGGAGATTGATAACCACTAGAGTTTTATCGCTATTTGTAAGTCCATAGGCAGTAATGTTGGTGGCTTTTGGTGTGCCCACCCATGGTTCATAGGTTTGAAAATTGCACTGTACCAATGGTACGCCACGGCTGAGGGTCATCACCCCTGTTAACCCGCTTGAACCATGGTAGCCCGGGCTGAAAGACCAGTGATCGAGGCCCTCAATCGCACCGATAAAGTCTGGGTTAAGTACAGCCTCCTGAATCAGAACCAGGTCTTTTCCACGGCCGAGCTGGTTAATATCTTCTTGCCAGTTGTTCAGCTCACCCTTCTTGATATTCCAGTTGAGAAAGCCAATGTCCGTTATATCGAGCTCCGCCACCATGTTTTTGGGGGCTGTCTGCAATTGGTGCTGACAACTGGCAACATCCGTAGCGATGTCATGATTACGATCTGAGTATGCATCCTGCAACCCACTGTCGTGCCTGGTAGAGATGCTGGTACAGGCAGAAAGTAGCACTGAGAGCGCTATAACCGTAGCTGTTCGGAACGGTTTTTTTAACGTAAATAACATAGTAGTGACGCGATTACTCATCCGGGAGACATTTAATGCGCGACCCGCTACATGCGGGCCGTAACTCTGGTAAATTGATTCTGTAATGGCCAGTTAGTTCAATATTGGATCACCCCTAAGCTGGATGCGACAAAGTAGCGACACGTTGCTATGGAAAACACTGAAAAAACCAACGCCAGTCGATACAATGAGCCAATATTTGGCTCACTCGAATGTAAGTAACGGACTATTCCGACAACCATATGCAATACCCTTTATTCTATAAAAGAGCCGAACAAAACCCCAACCCGAAAACCGATACTATCCTGCATCTACCCCGCCTGTTCTTTCTGCTTCTATTTGCCTGTTTTTTTGTTTCAAACGGACTTCGTGCCGCGACACTGACGTATACGGTCGTTGGAGTAGAGGATGAACTCAGGGCAAACGTATTGGCATGGTTAGGTGACGAACCGGAAACGGTCGCCGAACGAGCCAATTTTGTGATCTCCGCAGAAGACAGGGTCAAATCAAGTCTACAGGCACTTGGCTATTATTCCCCCGATATTGAGCTCACAGTCGATAAAGCTGACCCGATTTGGAAACTGGCTATCGATATCAGGGCTGGAAAGCCGGTGGTTGTCAGCGCTGTTGATATCCAGTTGTCGGGAGCGGGGCAAGAAGATTCGGCCTTTGATACGCTCTTGGCTAAACCATCCATTAAAGCAGGTGACATATTTCATCATGGAAAATATGAGGCCCTGAAAAACAGACTATTAGTGCTTGGCCGTACCCGCGGCTATTTTGATGGAGCGCTAACCAGTAATCGCGTAGAAGTAAGCAGCAAAGCTCGCACAGCCCATATCTCTTTGCATTATGCGAGTGGTCAGCGCTACCGTTTTGGTGATATTCATTATGACAAAGAGCTGATTGACGTTAGCCAGCTGGAAGCGCTACGTACTTTTCAGGAGCGCGATTATTATGATTCAAGGCTGGCCCAGCGGTTTCAGGCAAATATCCAGCAGACGAATTTTTATTCAAGTGTGGTGTTTAGGCCGCTACTGGATCAGGTAAGCCATCATCAGGTACCGATGCTACTTGAGCTGCATCCGGCAAAAAGCCACAGTTTTGATGTCGGTCTGGGATACAGCACCGATACCCGTGGACGTATCTCGATGATCTGGCGAACGCCTCATCTGAATCGTTATGGCCATAGTCAGGAAACCCGCATCAAATATTCCAGTATTAACCCCAGTGCGCAAATCACCTACAGAATCCCCCTCAGTCACCCACTGAATGACCGGCTTGCGCTGAAGGCCAGGCTTGAGACCGATGAATATGGGGATCTGGAAAGCGAGCAGCATGAGCTTGGTGCATTAAGGGAGGTGAAATTGAATAGCGGATGGCTACGCAGTTATTCGTTGCGCGCCCTGGCTGAACGGTGGGATGTTGGCAGCCTGAACAATGACAGTTACTACACACTGCCCGGAATCATCTTTACAAAAAGAACCGCTAAAGGCTCGCCGGTTAATCCCGAAGCGGGCATCGGTCAGTTTTACCAGCTTGAAGTGGCAGGCGAAGATGTCGGATCAGAAATTAATTTGCTGCGGGCCTATAGCAAAGTCACCTATGTTAAAAGCCTGGCAGATCGGCATCGATTTGTAACCAGAGGTCAGCTGGGTGTTGTACTGATTGACGATGACGATCGCGCGGATCTTTCGCCCTCATTAGGGTTTATCGCCGGTGGTTCACAAAGCCTGCGTGGGTTTTCCTATAACTCGATTGGCCATGAGATAACGGCAACCCAGCCAGATGGAGGTCAGTCAACCCTGACAACCGGGGGTGATCGCCTGTTCACGGCAAGTTTGGAATACCAGTACCGGTTTCTGGAAAACTGGCGGGCTGCTGTATTTAGCGACTACGGTGACGCATTCAATAAAAATGATTTCAATGCACATTACAGCGCAGGTTTTGGTATCCATTACCTCTCTGCGGTGGGGGCGCTCAGAGCCGAAATTGCCAACAGTTTGAGTGAAGATGATCCCTCCTGGTATCTGCACCTGAACATTGGGGCAGAATTTTGAAGCGTTTTCTTTCCTGGCTTCTGATTCCGACTACGGCAGTGATTTTAATGCTGCTGCTGGCACCGTTTACTGACCTGGGTACCCGCATATTGTTCAGTGTTTTCAGCGCTGCGGGAAGGCTAACTCCTGTCGAGATCCGATATACCAGCGGTAGTTTGTTCGGAACCTTGCAATTGAGTTCAATTGGTTTTGAAACAGAAAGTGTGGAAATTGAACTCAACGAAATTACGCTACAGATGGAAATGAGTTGTCTGTGGCGCAGTAAATTCTGTTTTGAAAATATGCGTGCAGAACACCTGGAGATAAAACTGACCTCCCAGGATACACCCGTATCCGAAACAGAGAAGGATGTCGTCCGTGAATTAATAGTGTTTCCCTATGGGCTGACAGTGGATCGGCTACAGGTTGATAGAACGGATATCTATTGGCAGACAGGGCGTTGGAGTCACGGATTAAGCCATACATCTGTGCGCATAAACGGTTCTCAGGTAATCGTAACCGATAGCTATGCAGAGAATGCCTTTCTTGAATTAACCAATCTGTTGCCGAACGAAATACCCCGGTCTAAAAAGATCGGCTTGCCGGTACTGGATATACCGATAGAGCTGATCGTTGAAAACCTGAGGCTGGAACAGTCTGGCTGGAATCTGTACGGGAAGCAGGGTCAGCTCGAAACGCTGGGTCTGGTCGGCAGTTGGAAAAACCGTGATCTGCAAATCGAGCAGCTGGAAACAGTTACTCCCCAGTTCGGCAACATCGATCTGTCGGGTACGATGCAATTTACTGGGGATTGGCCGTTATCACTGCGAGCGACAGGGCAAACCACGCAGCCGCCCATCTGGACTGAGTTTCACAATCTGCCGTTTGAGCTGGAACTGTCGGGAGATCTGGCGCATATGGCGATCAGGTTGCAGGCGGCGGGTTCCAGAAAGATCGACTTGCAGGGAATCATTAATACGTTGGACAGGGCGCTACCCTTTGAGCTTGCCGCAACCGCTGATTGGCAGAATAGCCTGCCCCTGAAGAATATTCCGGGCGTGCCCGACAATCTGCCGGACATTGATCTGGTTTCACCATGGAATTTATCGGCGAATGGAACCACACAATCACAGCATTTCAATCTGCAGACTTCTTTAACATTACCCGGCCATGAAAACCTGCGCCTCACCACTGAAGGCAGGCATGAACCATCGAAGCTGGTCATCCAGCAGGCTCGACTCAAGGATGCTAGCAACGAAAATGTACTCGATCTGTCCGGCCAACTGATTACGAAGGAACAGCTGAGCTGGACGCTGAATGCCAAAACCGCCGGTTTCAACATCCCCGCGTTTGATCCACGTGTATCAGGGCGTATCGCCGGCGGATTTCAGATGAATGGCAGTGCCGGTGAAGAGGACTGGATGCTGGCTTTCGATGATCTATCCATCAATGGCGAGGTGAATGATCTGCCGCTCTCTATTGAAGGTCATCTGACCAGCCGTAGCGACCGTTACATCTCCAGCGCTAACCTGAGTGCCGAATTGAATGGCGCCAAGCTGATTTTGGAAGGAAGTGATGAGATTCATGCCAGTTTGAATGTTAGCGATCTGGGGCTTTGGTTTGGAACTGGGTCAGGAGTGTTGGCATTCAACGGGCTGTTTAGCCAAAAAGAGCAGATGCTTTTACTGAACGGAACCGCAGACAATCTGGTATGGCAGCAGTTGATAATCGAACAGTCCGTCATCAAAGGTGATTACAAACTGGATGGAGAGCAGCCTTTTAGCCTGGACCTTCAGATGGATGGGATAGAGCAGGGCGAGCAACGGTTGGGTCAGCTGAATATTGTCGCCACCGGTGATCGCCAAAACCAGTCCGTTAGGCTAAAAAGCCAGGGCAAGTTGGAAGCTGAGTTGGCGTTGACGGGGCAGTACTCTCCAACCGGTTGGGTTGGTGAACTTCTGCCCAACATATTAACCACCCCCCTTGGAAGCTGGCAACTCAAGGAGTCGGTGGCGGTTGATTGGGTGGCAGATGAGCAACAGTTCACCCTGGCGCCGCATTGTTGGGTTGGGTTGGATGTACAGCTCTGTCCGGGGAAAACGGTGCTGGGGGAGAGTGGCAAAATCTCCTTTGATCTGTCCGGCGATATCGGCTTTATCCAGGGGTTATTGCCAACCGGCTTCGAACTATTGGGCGGTGTCGAGCTGTCGCTGTTGGCTCACTGGTCCACCAATCAAAACCCTGTTGTGAAGGGCAGTGTAGCTTTGCAGGCGGGTGAATTATCCCAGACTCTTGAGGAGCCTGGTGAATCGGCAAAACTGCATTGGCAAAGTGCTCAGGCCAACTTCAGCTATCAGTTGAATCAACTCAACCTGGATGGTGATCTCAGGCTACAGGGTGACAAAGGTATCCTTGTCCAGTTGATGCTACCCGGCGATAAACAACGCGAATTATCGGGGCAGCTTACCGCTAATCAGCTGGATTTAAGCCTGCTCAGGCCTTTTATAACGAGCTTGTCGGATATACAGGGCGAACTGGATGGCAGTATTAAATTATCCGGCACTGGCGCTCAGCCGAAGGGGTATGGGGCGTTGCGGTTAACCAACGGTCAATTGAAGGCGGTTGCCAATCCCACTACCTTGACTGCCGCTAATCTGAGTATTGATATGCAGGGTGACAAGGCTCTGATCACCGGGGATGCCCTGTTAGGGGGTGGCGGGCTGGATATTAACGGGCAACTAGTACTGTCACCGGTATGGCGTATGGTGTTGAATCTGAATGGTCGCCATCATGATATTTTGATGCCACCGGTTACCGCTCTGAATGCATCTGAAAAGATCCAGCTAATAGCCACATCAGAGCTATTTGAAATCAAAGGTGATTTGACCATACATGAAGGCTTGATGGAGCCCGATCAGCTGCCCGCCGGAAGTGTAGCGCTATCATCTGATGTGGTTGTGATGGATGACAGATCCGCAGCACGCCAGCAAGCTGCCAGGCAGAAACTGGGCATTGATCTTAACATCAGGATTGAAGACCGATTCAAACTGATCGGTGATCAGATAGATGTAGTTGGTGGTGGTAATCTCCATCTTATTCAAAAGCCTCAGTATCCGATGGAGCTATACGGAAAATTAGCGGTGTCGAGGGGAGAGCTGTATGCCTATGGGCAAAGTTTGCATGTTAGTCAGGGTGAGCTTGATTTTGTTGGGGAGCCCGATAACCCCAGATTAAACGTACGCTCTGAACGTGATATCAGTGGGGAGAATGTCACCGTCGGTATGGAAATTCTCGGTACTGCAAAGGCTCCAGAGATCAATATCTATTCCAGGCCAGATATGTCACAGGCGGAGGCCATTTCATATCTGGTTCGGGGCAGGGGGTTGGATTCCGGCACTACACCCGATGGATCGGATATGGCACTTTCCATGGGGGCCACTGTTTTAAATAGCTCGGGTATATTGGCTCCGCTGAATGAAATTCCTGGTATTCGCGATATCGAACTGGCTATTGAGGGTACAGCGGATGAAACCACCGCAACCATCGGAGGGTATGTTGGTGAGCGGATTTATCTCTCCTATGGCGTCGGTGTTTACGAGCCAATCCAGGTGGTGATAAGTCGGCTTTATCTGCGGAATAGCTTATGGGTAGAGGTAGTTAGTAGTCTGGAGAACAGTATGGATCTGTACTACTCATTTGATATTGATTGACCGTTTGAGGTCATTTGCATGAGCGTCATTATGTTCCCGTGGGTTGATCAGAGCTTCCTCAATGACCCATTGATCGGCTATAAGCATGGGAAACCCGACGAATCAGATCAGGGTCATTACTGGTTTTGCCGGAGCTGTTGAACTTTATTTCAATACTGCCATCGGCACGTTGATTGAGAGTTGTTGTCAGGGTGATTTCATCGCGGGTACCTTGAATGACCCCAGTACTACGATCTGAGCTAGTGATCTTTACGCCCTGGTCTGCGAACGCATCCTGCGCTGCTATCCAGGCGCGGTCGAATTTGCTCATGGATGGTATAGCGTAGCTAACGGGTTCGGTTTGTTCGCTGGCGCAGGCCGATGTCAGCAGCCCAACAAACAACATTAGTATCATCAAGGTTAAGCGGTTGGTTTTCATTCTCTGGTCCGCTCTGGGCTGGTTTAATACACTGCTTTAGTTTGAAAGCAATTTGGTGAAGTCGGGTGATACCGGTGTCCAGTTTGAATCTGGATCAAATAGTGTTGGGCGGCTGCCCGACCCCAGCTCCGCTTCAAATACAGTGCCATCCCGGTTAATCATAAAGCTCATAATGCCGCTCTTACCATATTCTGCTGGCCAGGCAATGAGCGCAAAACCCTGTACCATATTGTCGTTTACTAGATAGCTATATGCGCCACCTTCTGCGTGCTCACCCTGGCCTTTAAGAATCTGGTAGTAGTAGCCATGGTAGGCGCTTTCAGGTGTTTTTCCGCCAAACAGGGAGCCTAACGGGCTGAGAGTTTCTCCCGGCTCAGCAACCCAGTACAGGCCGTTTTTTTGCCCTGTATTGCTGATAAGTTTTTTAGAATACTCCAATATCCCATTGTTATTTAAGTCGTTTTTAGCATATTCGAGCTGTGCCTGGTGATAGGCCAGTACCGATTGAATGGCATGCAATTCATTGGTTCCAATGTGTCGGATACGGATATTATCTAGCCCGGTCTCAGTATCAAAATACCAGCCGTCATCACCTTTCACTATGGGGATAGGCAATGTCCATTTATGTCGGCCTACCGTTAGTGTTCGGCTTCGCTCACCGCTAGGAAGAAGTTCATGAAAATACTCCCACGCAGCAATAAATCGTTTGATATCACGCGCATTAAGGTCTGCGGGGGTTAGTTGTGAGTAGCGCTCACCGAACAGGTTCTTTAATTCCGTTTTATTATGTTGGGCTAACGCTGTAACCAATGTGGTTGCTGCCTGTTCGGCTGTGTCGAAGTGAGACTGGTTGACTGAGGCTGCTGACAACGAGGGCACCATACCAATGGCTGAGACAACGACAATGGCCCAACGGGAAAGTTGTTTTAGCATAATGTTGATTGATTTTTCATGATTCATAATTAGCTCCTATCGCCTTCCGCCACCGCCGCGATGACCTCCGCCGCCGCCATGAGAGCGTCCACCACCGGACCGTTGATGTGATGAACGGTTACTGGAATTGCCACGTTGCTGATACTGGTTTGTGCGACCGGAGTTGCCTGCCCCACTAAAGGCATTGTTTGAACGCTGTGTACTGTGGCTTGCGCCACCACTACGTGAATGCCCTTGTGCACCAGTGTTTGCGCGATTACCGGTGCTCGGGTTTTGACGATTAGTACCTTGCTGCTGCTTACTCTGGTTCACCTGATTACGCGCTTTGTCGCCACCTGAACCGCTCAACTCTTTACGACCAGATTCGGGGTTCATTCCTTGTCCATCCAGGGTTTTTTTGGCCTGGTCTCGTTGGGTATCACGGCCGCGAAAATCTTGTTTCTGGTCACGATTACTGGGTTTAGCTTTGTTGTCCCGGCCCTTGCCACCTGTGCCGCGTGATGGTTTTTTATTGGCGTTATGTTTCCAGCTAGCGTTCTTACTGTTGACGTTAATTTTGTTGTTCACATTAATGCTGTTGTAGCGATTTACATTAATGTTGACGCTGTGGGAATGCCAGCCAAAACCACCCCACATGGCGTGGGTCACACCAATACCGATACCAAACCCGATACCAACACCAATACCGTACCCGGGTCGGCGGTAGATTGGGGGTGGATAGTAGTAATAGGGTGGATACGCGGGGTACCACCAGGGTCCGTATATAACGACCGGGTTGTAGGTGGGTACGTAAATTATCTGCGGATCAGCGGGTTCTATGATGATGACGGTTTGTTCAGCGTTTGAATCATCAATTTCAACTGTTTGCTGCTCATTACTCTCCAGGTTGCCCTGTTCTTTGGCTTTTTTTCGTAATGCCTGGGTGGTGTCCATTATCTTGTCAGGATCAGCTAAAAAAGCCGCACCCATCTGCTTTACCCAGTCGGGTTTGTCACCCATCATGTCCAGCACTTGTGGGAATGCAACCAGCGATGCCACGCTGGGATCCCAGGATTTGTCCTCTACGGCTTTGACCGCTTCGTCCCCTTTTTGATCAGGGTTCTTTTCCGACCATTTGACCGCTTCGGCAACTTCGTCTGGATAGGTAGAGGCCATAAGGATTTGTGATAACAGCGCATCAGGATACAGTGCGATTGGCGCCATCATTTGATCAAGCTTTTCCTGGCTCAATTCAGGCTGTTTTTTTTCTTCTGCAACACTATGCCAAGATAGCGCCAACAGTATCGTCAGCACTAAATACCAACCATTCGATACGGTCGCGTTCATTGTTTGTATGCCTCGAATCCTATTTCAGGGGGATTCAGTTTTATTTTTAATAGATGACGGGAAGTTATCATGCTTTATTCACAATAACGAGTGATTAATAATTGCAGTAGTCTAAGAGGTTCAATATTCGTTATCTTCAAGCAGAGGCATACTCGAGGCAAAATCAGCTCAGGTTATTTTTGTCGATATCTATATTGGCGGGATTGGTAGCATGCGGTGGTTCCCCAACCATAGAGAGTGACCTGGGCACAGTACAGGGTCTTTCCGTACCACATTTGCACGTCATGCACTCATCCATAGCTAGACTCCTAGGGTTAGGATATGCAGAGGCTAATCAGCCAGCCTGCCATATTGATTTTTTGATCTTCCACGCTCCCTGAGCGAAGCCGAAGGGCACTACTCCAGAACCGCTGTTCTTATCGTAATGATCCCAATTTGCTGTTATGGGGGTTACGTTATCTTAAAGCCAGTTTGATTTTGGCCCAATGAATTGCGAAGGTTTTTCGGGCCTGACGTCACAAGTAGGATCAGTAGTGCTCTTTTAAAGGGATAGAAATGCTTTTCCCTCGACCGCTTTATTTCAATGTCCGCTGCTAGTTTCCGCTTGTTGCTCAGCCTTCTTGCTTTCGTCCACGTGGCCTGCTGGAAAGTGGCGTCAGCTACAGCGCCAGAGACGAATAAGCTCGAGGATCAACCTGACGCCTTTTTAATGAGGAATAGCTAAATATGAAAAAACATCGCTCAAAAACCCCAGGATAAAAGTTCACGCCAGCGATTTATAATCTAATATTTGGCGTCGAAACGCGGCATGGAAAGACCTGACTCTGAATTTGCTGAATTTTCGTGCCGATCCTGAAAAGCCACCCCTTACCTCAACTGGCCAAGTGAATCCAAACGGGCGAAATAACCCACATCCGTTCCGTCATAAGAAGTAAAAAGTCCTCCAACAAAAATAACACCGCTGCCATCGGTGGCAACGGCAATACTGTTGACCGGGCTATTGAAACCTGTTCCGATACCGAAATTGGTATCATCGGCGCCATCGTCCTTAATACGCACAAGCCGGTTTCTGGCAATACTCCTATAGGTGATGAACCCCCCACCCGCAAAAATATCACCACTGCCATCGGTGGCAACGGCAATACTGGAGACAGAGGTATTGAAGCCTGTCCCGTCATCGAAGCTGGCATCGTTGGAGCCATCGCTATTAATGCGTGTAATGTATTCCCTGGCATTACCCCTATAGATGGAGAAGCCACCACCGACATAAATATCACCACTGCCATCGGTGGCAACGGCAATACTGTTGACAAAGCCATTGAAGCCTGAGCCATCATCGAAGCTGGCATCGTTGGAACCATCGCTATTAATGCGAGTAATGTATTCTCTGGCATTACCCCTATAGGTGGTGAACAGCCCACCCACATAAATATCACCGCTGCTATCGGTGGCAACGGCAATACTGTTGACAAAGCCATTGAAGCCTGACCCATCATCGAAGCTGGCATCGTTGGAACCATCGCTATTAATGCGAGTAATGAATTCCCTGGCAATACCCCTATAGGCGGTGAAGGAACCACCGACATAAATATCACCACTACCATCGGTGGCAACGGCAATACTGGCGACAAAGCCATTGAAGCCTGTCCCAACATCGAATCCGGTATCTATCGAACCGGCGCTGTTTAAGCGAATGATGTGATTAATGTTAGTACCGTTATAGGTAGTCAATTTCCCGCCTACATAAATATCACCGCTGCCATCTTTGGCCGTTGCAATACTGTGGACACGGCCATTGAAGCCTGTCCCGATATCGAAATCGGTATCTATCGAACCGTCGCTGTTTAAGCGAATGATGCGATTAACGTTAGTGCCATTGTAGGCAGTAAATTCCCCGCCTACATAAATATCATTGCTATCCTCAGCGAGCGTCACTGCAAAAACCTGACCGTTAAAAATACTGGCCGACGAAAAGAGAGTGCTGGTACCCCCGCCACCACTCCC
>JAHRWD010000109.1 GCA_019090315.1 Pseudomonadales bacterium | reverse complement strand
TATTTACCTGCGCTGATCCCGGCTCAGCCTCTGCAATCGCAGCAGTTGTGACTGCGCCAATATACAGGCCCATCCAGATAACGATGTACCCCATCCATCTTTTCAAAAAATAAGAATTCATCATGCTCAAAACCATAAACCTGTCAAAACGTGTAGAAACTACCGAGGGTACCCTCACCATTCTGGATAGCATAACACTTGATATCAAAGCACAGGAATCGGTTGCGGTAACCGGTGCATCGGGTTCCGGTAAGTCAACGCTATTAGGGCTTATGGCTGGACTCGATGAAGCCAGCGAAGGTGCTGTTTTTATCGATGGCAATGAGATCACGGCAATGGATGAGGAACAGCGTGCGCAGGTCCGCGCACAAAGCGTCGGTTTTGTTTTTCAGTCGTTTCAACTATTGCCAGGGCTTACGGCACTCGAGAACGTGATGCTACCGGCGGAGTTAAAAAACAGCCCCGACGCAAAAAATCAGGCCACCCAATTACTAGAAGAAGTAGGGTTAAAAAACCGCATAACACACTATCCCAACCAGCTTTCCGGTGGTGAGCAGCAGCGGGTTGCGATAGCACGAGCCTTTGCCGCAAGACCACGAATTCTGTTTGCAGATGAACCCACCGGCAATCTGGATACCAAAACCGGCGATCAAATTGTCGAACTTATTTTCAAGCTCAACCAGGAACACGAGACAACACTGGTATTGGTCACCCACGACCAGCGGCTCGCTGCCCGTTGTGATCGCGTGATTCAGATCAGCGAAGGTGCATTGGTTACGGAGTAAATAGATAACTGAACATGGTTGACTGGACCTCTGAAACCAAATGCTGACAACCGTAGCCGCCTACTCGTTCCCCTACGAAGCCCATATCGGCAGAGCAAAACTTGAGAGTGAAGGTATCCCCGCCTTTGTGGCGGATGAACACACCATTAACATGCAGTGGCTTTACTCCAACGCGCTCGGCGGGGTTCGGCTACAGGTTGCCGCCAGCCATCGGGATGCTGCGCTGAAAATACTGAACGAAGATCGATCCGATTTACTGGCAGACGAGGAAGGCGAGGATTTACCAACGTGCGAAAAATGTGGTTCGACCAACACCGAGTTCTACCAGATAGGAAAGCGATTCGCTTTCCTGGTATTTCTCGGGCTGCATTTTCCGCTCTTTCCAACCAGAACTGCGATTCGCTGCCTGCAGTGCCAGCACATCACCAAAACCTGAGCTGATGCCACCCATTCAACAAATAGTGAGATCCTTATGCAACTAGCCGTGCGAATGCGCTTTTTATGGCGCGACTGGAAAGGTGGTGAACTGGGGCTTCTGTTTGCATCCCTGGCAATCGCTGTCGCCATTATTACCAGCATCACGCTGTTTATTGACCGTTTACAGGGCAGCATTCTTTCCGGTTCAGCCGCCTTTATCGGAGCCGATCAGCTACTAAGTTCCCCGGAACCCATAGACGCTTTATGGATCGCCGAGGCAAAAAAACAGAAACTCAAAATCAGTGAAGCAATAACCTTTCAGTCGATGGTATTTGCCGATGATCAGATGCTGCTGGCAGACCTCAAGGCGGTTGATCAACACTACCCGTTAAAGGGGCAAATGGGCATTACCAAAGCCGCCTTCGAAGAGGGTGTAGCGATTGATCATGGCCCTAATCCGGGCGAAGTATGGGTGGAATCCAGACTGCTTCCTGCGCTGGGTTTATCCGTTGGTGACATGCTCTCGGTGGGTGAAAGTGAGCTAACCATAGGCGCAGTCATCACCAATGAACCGGATCGGGGTGGCGGTATGTTTGGTGTCGGCCCGCGAGTGATGATGAACCTTGCCGATATCGCACAGACCGGCATTATCCAGCCCGGCAGCCGGGTTCAATACCGCTTTATGTACAGCGGCGATGAAAGCAATCTCGAACAATTCACCCAATGGCTAAGACCAAAGCTCAACAGCTCCCAACAACTACTGGGGGTCAAAGAGGGTCGGCCGGCGATATCCAAATCGATTGAGCGCGCAGAAAAATTCCTGATGCTGGCCTGCCTGCTTGGTGTAGTGATGGCGGCGGTCGCCCTGGCCATGGCCTCTCGACGATACTGTTTGCGCCAGTACAACTACGTGGCGGTGATGAAAAGTTTTGGTGCCAGCAGTCGTGAAATCAACCGACTCTACATGACCAAAATGATAGGGCTCGGTGTATTAGCCTCTCTATTTGGCGCGTTCCTGGGCTGGCTTACCCAGGTGGGTTTTGTCTGGATACTGCAGGATTACCTGCCAGAAGACCTGCCCCCGGCACATCTTCGACCCTGGCTTATCGGCGTGGCTACCGGTCTGGTGTGCCTTGTTTCCTTCGTATTTCCACCATTGATTGACCTGAAAACAGTATCACCACTACGTGTGATACGGCGTGACCTCGAACCCCCGGGCAACGCCGCATTAATGATATACGGCCTCGGAATCCTGGGCACATTCTGCCTGATGTGGTGGTACGGCTCAGATCTGATGTTAGCGCTTAGTTTAATGCTCGGTGGTCTGGCGGCCATCGCGGTCATGACCGTGCTGATCCGTGTTGTGTTGAGTGCGACCCGAGCCGCCGGTATGCAGGCAGGCAGCCAGTGGAAGTTAGCCATGGCCGCCATTCAACGCCGTAAATCCAGCAGCACGCTACAGATCATGACTTTTAGCTTGGCAATTCTACTGCTACTGGTGATCGCAACCGTACGCACATCACTGGTTGAAAAATGGCAGAACCAGGTTCCCGAAACTGCGCCCAACTATTTTTTGATGAACATCAGCGCCCACGAGCGCGAACCACTGCGAGACCATTTGCAAAACAATGGGATCGAACCCCACCCATTTTATCCCGTCGTACTCGGTCGGCTTAATTCAGTGAACGATCGATCAATGGTCGAACACATGGGAAAAGAACCCCGCGGCAACGAGCATCGCAGAGCGCTGAATCTGAGCTGGAGCGATACACTCTCGCCGGATAATAAAATAGTCGAAGGCAGCTGGTGGACACCAGAGGACTATGGAAAATCACTGCTCTCAGTAGAACAGGAGATCGCAACCCGCTTTAAACTATCAGTGGGCGACCAGATGCAATTCACCGTTGCGGACCAAATCCTGATCGCTACGGTGCATAGTATTCGCAGCGTACAGTGGGACAGCATGAATCCAAATTTCTACTTTATGTTTCCGCCGGGCCTGCTGGACAATCACCCCGCCACCTATCTAAGCAGCTTCTACCTGCCCAGATCCGATAAAGCCAAACTCAATGGCGTTGTCCGGAATTTTCCAACCATCACCCTGCTGGATCTTGACGCCGTTATCAATCAGGTTCGCAGCATCATCAACCAGGTCAGCCTTGCGGTAGAGCTGGTGCTAGGCATGATTCTATTCTCCGGCGTACTGGTACTGATCGCCAGTATTCGCTCCAGCCTCGATGAACGCTTTCATGAAAATGCCATTCTAAGAACCCTCGGTGCCAGCCGTAAACTGATCATGGGAAGCCTGTTGATCGAATTTGCACTACTGGGTTTTATCGCCGGACTACTCGCAGCAGTCGGCGCAGAACTCACGCTCTATATGCTGCAATCACGTATCTTCCTGATTGAATATAGTTTTCATCCGATGATCTGGATCGGTGGGCCGTTTACAGGGGCGTTGCTGATTGGTTTTATTGGGACGTTAGTAAGTTATCGTGTGGTTAAAGTGCCACCCATTACGATTTTGCGCGAGTTGGCTTGAGCTATACTGTTGCCAGGATGCGAAATGGGCAATTGTCCATGTTTGCTATGTTAATATCACAATACGTGGAAATCCTATCCATATATATACAACTAATACGTGGACAATTGGTTCCGCTTAATTACGCTGTTATAACTCAAAATGAAGATTGAAGAATATAATCAAGAAATAACGTTTGAGATGATGGAGCTTTTACTGACCGCTGACCCAAGCAGATCTTCGGTGCTCACATATTTGCCAAAATCTAGAATATTGGTTTGCTCGGAGGAAAGTAGGTGTATAGGTATTGCAGTAGTTACAGCGTTGAGCCACATATATGAGCTAAAAAACATTGCTGTTTCAGATAGTCATCAGGGTAAAGGGCTTGCAAAGATGTTGATTGCTGAAGCTAAGGCATTGGCTAAGAGTTTGGGAGCAGTCAGAATGGAGGTTGGTACTGGTAATTCAAGCTTAAATCAATTAGCTCTTTATCAAAAGTGTGGCTTTAGAATGTTCCGCATAGAAACGGGGTTTTTTGAATCTTATCCCGAACCTATTTATGAAAATGGCATTCGTTGTTTTGATATGGTGCGATTGTATGCAGAGTTATAACAAGTTGCTCAAGCATCGTTCCGGCGCAAAAAACGCGCCTCCACTGGACAGCCAAAGCGCTGGTTTTTTTGTGCATTTGCTTCGCAAATTGTTACACAAAAACCCCATCACTTTGTCTGCCGCTTAGCAAAACGTTATACCTAAAACGGAAGTTTATTCATGCCTGATAACAATTCAATAACCCTATTTCTTGGTATTGCTGCGACCGCTGGAACTTTCTTCGGTATTTTTGTTACGGCACTACTATCAAGAGCCAGCGCAACATCCTCACTTCGTCAAAACTGGATAAATTCCTTAAGGAGTGTTTTTTCTAAGTTTCTTACATCAGCCGAAAAATGGGTAAATATTCCCGATAAAAATAGTGAAGAAGCATACTTTTCAAAAATTGAAGTTATGGAACAAGTTCATCAAGCCAAATTATTTTTAAACCAACAGGAAAAGCAACATCAAGACATAATGAGCGAAATGGAAAACCTTATCATTACTTATTCAAAAAAAGATCAGTCCCCCAAAGAGTACCAAGAAAAAGAAAAACCTATTATTTCATCCTTAATGCAAGGGATATTAAAAGAGGAATGGAATAGAGTTCGAGATGGAGAAATCCTTTGGAGCATTAACAATTTTTTTAAATTTATAAAGCTACCAGAATGGTTTTATATTTCCCGAATACGCCTGTTCTGGCTAACCGTTCTATTTTTATCAATTGTGGTTGTAACTTGGTGGTGTAGTCATGGCATTGCAAATTAGGTATAACAAGTTGCTCAAGCATC
>JAHRWD010000108.1 GCA_019090315.1 Pseudomonadales bacterium | reverse complement strand
GTTGCTTTGAAATCGTCGTCGTATGAGTTGTAGTGCTTGCGTCTTGACATGGTTCACCTCTGATAAGTTAAGTAGAGGTGTGTGCATTATCAGGTTAGGTTCCGTATCGCCCCGCTCTATTTGTTACGTGGCAATGGCAACTACAGGGCAATATCAATAGTTCATATGCCGTAGAGGTATATGACATCGATCTTTTTGACACTTCTGTGTCTAGTATTGAAACATTTCAAGCCGAAGGTAAAAAAGTTATCTGCTACTTTTCGGCTGGTTCATACGAAGGTTTCAGAGCCGATAAAGATGAGTTTCACTCGGATGATTTGGGCAAGATGCTTGATGGTTGGGAAGAGGAACGCTGGCTGGATATTCGTTCCAGCAATGTTCACTCAACCATGAAAAGCCGCCTGGATCTCGCTAGCTCAAAAGGTTGCGATGGTGTTGAACCGGACAATATGGATGGCTATAACAACGACACGGGCTTCAGCTTAACTGCCAATGATCAGCTTGCATACAACCGGTTTATCGCGAATGAAGCACACAGCAGGGGTTTGTCGGTGGGATTAAAAAACGACACCGATCAAGTAGCTGGTTTGGTCGATTACTATGATTTTTCAGTCAACGAACAGTGTTTTGAATATTCAGAATGCGATACGCTCACCCCATTTATTGCTAGCGGTAAGCCTGTTTTGAATGTTGAGTATCTGGACAAGTATGTAACTGATTCTGGGGAAAGAGCTACTCTTTGCAGCAATTCAGTCAATATGCAGTTTAGTACTCTGGTATTGCCGTTAGATCTGGATGATAGTTTTCGGTTTAGCTGTTTTTAAGGTCTGTTCAGAGCCAGTGATTTCCTCTGGCAATGGTGGGAATTGTTGCCCCCAAAAAAAAATCAAACCAGCTCTGTCGCTTTGTGTGTCTGCGACGAGCACACTACCCGGTTTCTACCGCTTCTTTTTGCTTCGTAAAGTGCCTGGTCGGCACGATTGAACAGCGATGTGGTGCTGTCTTCCATCTTTAACGTGGCGGTGCCGATGCTGACAGTGATTTTGATGGTTTCCCCGGCAAATACTAGTGTGTGTTGCTCAATTGCCGCTCTAATTCGTTCAGCAATAATCGCTGCACCGGTCGGGTTGGTATTGTGTAGCAAGACTACAAACTCTTCACCACCATAGCGAAATGTCTGGTCGGTACTACGGGATGGTTTGCCGATTGTTTCGACCAGTGTTGTTAAAATTTCGTCACCAGCCTGGTGTCCATAGGTATCGTTGACCTTTTTAAACCAGTCGATATCAATGGCCAGCATAGAAAGTGGTTGCTGATGCCTTTTTGACAGGCTCATTTCACGTTTCAGCGTATTGTCCAGCGCAGCTCGATTTCCGGCGCCAGTGAGTTGATCGGTTAAAGCGGTCTGTAGCACTTCACGATAGGTGAGTGCATTACGTAGCGGGTAGAGCAATGATGCGATGGATACTTCCAGAAGTTTGAGCAGCGATTCCTTTGGGGGCTGATCAAGAGAAAATTCCAGTTCACCCAACAGCTCTTCTGGTGTGCTTAGCCGGTAATTGCAACTTACCTCAGCTTGTATCCCTAGTTCAATTTCTATGTTTGTATCCTGGCTTCGATAAACCAGACCAGAAATTTTCAGGTTGTCTGCAATTTCTTCGTAGAACAGCTGCAGCAAACCTTCAAGGTCTAATGTAGTTTGTAGTACTGTTGCTAACTGCAACTGTAACTCTGGCGCAGAAGGGTACTGTGCAGTGGTTGGGGCGGGTCTGTGTTGTATGGTATCCATAGTCTTCAGTGCCAATGCCATGTTGTCCTCGGGATCTTGTCTTGTTAATGTCCCAAGTCTATATGCTAAAGGTGTGCCAACTTGATGATTAAAGTTAAATCACCTGATTTATCATGTAGTTAGACGGGCACTATAGGCCATCTACGATATTTATGACAACTATAACTATATTTATGCCACTTTTTTGACGAAAAAATAATCAGCCAATTGTTTTCGGGTAGAAAACAACTGGCCGAGTGTACTTAATAGTTGATTATTCCGCACTGTTCGACCCCCTGTTTATCTTGCCGCATCAGGCTGGAATACCGGTGGGTTTATAGCGTGAAGTCGCCGGCATCTATAGATTGGCCCTGAATTGACCGGCTGCTATCACTCATCAAATAGAGATAGGGTTTCATAATATCCTCGGGGGTGGGGTTTTGAGTCGGGTTTTCGGCAGGATAGGCGGTTGCACGCATATTGGTTCGGGTTGCTCCCGGATTAATCGCATTAACCCTGATGTTACTGATGTTAGCCAGCTCATCAGCCCATATTTGTGTCAGCCCTTCTATGCCAAATTTAGAGGCGGCATAGGCACCCCAGTATGCTTTACCGGTTCTGCCAACACCGGACGAGGTAAATATGACCGATGCACTTTCAGCCTGCTCTAGCAGGGGTATAAGAGCTTTGGTCATCATAAAGGGAGAGGTCAGGTTGGTTTGCATCACCTGCTGCCACACGGTAGCGCTGTATTGCGAAAGTGGTTTTCGTTCTCCGAGAATACCGGCGTTAAGTAGCAGCCCATTCAGTTGGCCAAACTCATCTTCAATGGTCTCGGCTAACTCGGAATAATTTTCTTCGGTAGCGGTGGTTAGATCAAGGGATATGATGGCGGGTGCGGCTCCGCCGTCGCTTACAATTTCATCGTATACCGATTCCAGTTTTTCTATCGACCGACCCAGCAAAATTACTGTAGCGCCATGAGAAGCGTAACATTTGGCCGCCGCACGCCCAATGCCATCGCTTGCTCCGGTTACCAGGATAATGCGATTTGCAAGTAGATTATTGTTGGTGTTCTGGTCGGTGCTCTGATCAGGCATAGGGTTTCCGGTATTGGCTCACAATTGGATGTTTGTTGGGGTAGGGGTGATTATTTCTAGTTTTTAGCGGTAGTGACTTTGCCGCCTAAGTGGCAATTCGTTGCCCGATCCAGTCGGTTAGTGCGGCGACATCTTCTACCGAAGTATCCGCACCCCAGGTGTGCGGTGGGTCATTCGAGTCGATATAACCATAGAGTACCGCGATGGTTTCCATCTCCGCGCGATTTCCCGCTTCAATATCCCGGCGATGGTCGCCAATATAAACAGCGTTACGTGGATTGCAGTTGATCTGGCTGCAGGCCAATAGTAGTGATTCGGGGTCTGGTTTGGCGTTGCTGACATGTTCTGGGCAAATCAGCGTATGGGTGCGTGCTAGCAGGTTTAAATCGTCTAGCAGTGGTGTTGCATAGCGTTCGGGCTTGTTGGTGATGATGCCCCAGGGGATATTTTGTTGCTCGATGTTAACAAGCAGCGCTTCAATGCCAGGAAATAACCGGGTGCTTTCGCTCAGCCGTGCGGCGTAAAGTTCCAGAAACTGTTCTCTGAGTGGCTCAAACCGTTGATCCCCGGTATCGATATCGAAACCTAGTGATACCAGTGCGCCTGAACCATGGGAGACATGTGATCGAATCTGTAGATCGCTAAGGCCAGATTCAATTTGATGCTCCGTCATTAATGCTCTTAATACGGCAATGAAATCCGGAGCGGTATCCAGCAATGTGCCATCAAGGTCAAACAGTACCGCTTCAAGTGGTGGCGTCATAGAGGCAGCTAAACTGGCTTGTGCGCATGAACCAGATAATTGACGCTGGTATCGCCACTTAATGAGTAGCGTTTGTTAAAGGGGTTGTAGACCATTCCTCTCACATCAAGCAGTTGAAGATCCGCCTGTCGCGCCCAGCGAGCCAGTTCGGATGGTTTAATCAGTTTGTCATAATCATGGGTGCCCTTGGGCAGCATTTTTAATACCCGTTCCGCTGCAACAATGGCAAACAGGTAGGCCTTGGGGTTTCGACTGATGGTTGAGAAATAGATAGTGCCGCCAGGTTTGAGGGCTTTTGCGCACGCCTGAATAATAGAGGAGGGGTCAGGTACATGCTCAAGCATCTCCATGCAGGCTACGATGTCGTAGCTTTCCGGTTCCTGTTCGGCGAGCTGTTCAATGGTGGTCAGGCGATAGTCAATATCAAGGCCGCTCTCTTTAGTATGCAGTTTGGCTATCTCGAGAGGTGCTTCGCCGACATCAATACCGGTTACATCTGCTCCACGGACCGCCAACCCTTCGCTGAGGATTCCACCGCCACAGCCAACATCCAGTACTTTTTTGCCCGCAACTGGTGAGCGCTCATCTATGTAGTTAACCCGTAGCGGATTGATTTGATGAAGAGGTTTGAATTCACTGTTTTGATCCCACCAGCGATCCGCCAGTGCTTCAAACTTGGCGACTTCTGCTGGGTCAATATTGCTGCCGGTAGCCTGTGTCTGCATAGTGGGTTTCGCTGTGTGGGTGGTTGTGTAGGGTTAACTTGTCGAAAGTAAAAGGCAACGACTGTAAGCCGTTTGGGGCGGATTGTGGTCAGCTGGGCGCTAAAGATCAACTGTTTTCATAGCCCGCTGTAGCCATCACGATAAACACCGTAGCTACGCGAGTGAGCTACGATTGGTGATTTTATTTCGCCATTGCTGTGCTTTAGTGATGATTTCTGCGGTATCGATGCCGGTTAACTGTGACTGCTCCACTATTGCCTCACCACCGATCCAACTATGGCTGAGCTGGCTAGCGCTGTTGGTATAGATCAGTTGAGACAGGGGGTTGTATACCGGCTGCTGAAAAATTGAGCTGAGATCAACCGCAATCAAATCAGCCCATTTACCAGGTTCGATGCTGCCCAGTTTTTGCTCCAGTCCCATTACTCGGGCACCATTTATAGTCGCCATCTCGATCGCATCGGTATCCGTAATGGCGGAGGCGTTGCCACTATTTGCCTTGGCAATCAGCGCAGCGCTGCGCATTTCGCTAAACAGATCGAGATCATTATTGCTGGCGCAGCCATCGGTACCAAGCCCTACATTCACCCCCGCATCCAGCAATGAAATAGTCGGGCAGTAACCGCTTGCGAGCTTCATATTGGATTCGGGGCAATGAATCACATGGGCGTTGGATTGTTTCAGCAGTCGTATGTCTTCTTCATTTAAGTGGGTTGCGTGAACTGCCTGTAGTGAGGGGGATAGCAGGCCAAGATCCGCCAGCCGTTTGATAGGCCGTTTGCCATATTGCTTGAGAGAATCCTGGATTTCCTGCCGGGTTTCATGCAGGTGTGTGTGTACCGAAATATCAAGTTCTTCCGATAGCATCGCGATGCGTTCCAGCGGTTTATCGGAAACGGTATAGGGTGCATGTGGGCCAAAAGCGATGTGGGTGGTTTCGTTATCGCGGTAATCGTCCTGTAGTTGCAGACCCTTGTGGATATATTCATCCGCGTCCTGTGCCCAGACGGTGGGAAAGTCCATGACCGGAAAACAGACCTGGCTGCGAATACCCATCTGATGAGCGACCTGGGCGAACATGTCCGGGAAAAAATACATATCGGAGCAGAAGGTGGTGCCGCTCAATAGCATCTCGGCGATAGCCAGTTCGCTGCCATCACGTACGAATTCTGCGCTGACCCATTGCTGCTCGGCGGGCCAGATCTGGTCGTTTAGCCAATTTTGCAGAGGCAGGTCATCCGCCATGCCCCGGAACAAACTCATCGCTGCATGACCGTGGCTGTTGATCAGCCCCGGTAACAGCACCTGTTCTTCTAGTCGCCAGGTTTTTTTTGCGTTGTAGATTCGTTCAATCTGATCCGCGGGCAGGATCGCTAAAATCTCGCCCTGATCTATCGCTACCGCATGGTTTTCCAGTACCGTGTTTCGTGGGATTACCGGAACAATCCACTCTGCATAGATGATGGAATCGATGGGGGTGAGGCTGGTTTGTTGATCAGTCATAGTATTTGCAGTAAATCGAAGGCTGGGAAACCGCCTGAAAAAGGGGGTGGTGTAGGGTTCTGGTGAGTGTGAGAGTCGGTGTGCTCTTGCGTTTCAGATGGTGCGATCATAGCACTTCGTGAAAAGTGGCGCTTACAGCCGATCTCAGGCGTGCTTGCATGGGGTGGTTGTGATATAATTTTTCGCTTTCATCGGTACGGTTTTCAGCAGAATCGTGTTCCATCAGAATTATAAATAAATTGGATCAGCATGAGCGAGAATCACTCAGAAATCACACCGATTAATATCGTTGATGAGCTAAAAACCTCCTACCTGGATTACGCCATGAGCGTGATTGTCGGGCGTGCCTTGCCGGATGTCCGGGATGGTCTGAAGCCGGTTCACCGGCGGGTTCTGTTCGCAATGCGTGAGCTGAGCAATGACTGGAACAAGCCCTATAAAAAGTCAGCCCGGGTTGTGGGTGATGTGATTGGTAAATACCATCCCCATGGTGATTCTGCGGTATACGATACGATTGTACGAATGGCGCAGGACTTTTCACTACGTTATCCATTAATCGATGGTCAGGGTAACTTTGGCTCGATTGATGGTGATTCCGCGGCGGCGATGCGATATACCGAAATTCGGATGAGCCGAATCGCCCACGAAATGCTGGAAGATCTCGACAAGGAAACCGTCGATTTCGCTCCCAACTACGATGAAACCGAGCAGATTCCGGTCGTGATGCCTACCCGCATCCCTAATCTATTGATGAACGGTTCATCCGGTATCGCGGTAGGTATGGCGACCAATATCCCGCCCCATAACTTGGAAGAGGTGTTAGACGCCTGTCTGGCCCTGATTGATGATCCAGATCTCAGTATTGATGGGCTAATGGAGCATATCCCCGGCCCGGATTTTCCCACCGGCGGTATTATCAACGGCCGTGCGGGTATTCTTGAAGCATATCGAACCGGCCGTGGTCGTATCTATATGCGTGCCAAAGCTGAATTCGAGACCTATGACAATGGCCGAATCGCCATTATTGTTCGTGAGATTCCCTATCAGCTCAATAAAACCAAGCTGATTGAACGTATTGCCGAGCTGGTTAAAGAGAAAAAACTTGAGGGTGTCAGTGGCCTGCGTGATGAGTCGGATAAAGACGGTATGCGAATCGTCATCGAGCTTCGCCGTGGCGAAGTGCCCGAAGTGATACTGAACAACCTTTATTCACAAACCCAGATGGAGTCGGTTTTCGGGATCAATATGGTTGCCCTGGTGGATGGACAACCGGGTATTCTCAACCTGAAACAGATTCTTGATGCCTTTGTGCGTCACCGCCGTGATGTAGTGACCCGTCGTACCCTGTACCTGTTACGAAAAGCTCGTGAGCGTGGCCATGTGCTGGAAGGTCTGGCGGTTGCGTTATCCAATATTGACCCTGTAATCGAGATGATCAAAAGCTCTGCCAATGCGGCGGAAGCCAAACAGAAGCTGATTGTCGAGATATGGGATGCGGCGATCGTGATCCGTATGCTTGAAAAGGCCGGATCCGAAGCCTGTCGTCCCGATGACCTGCCCAAGGGTTTGGGCTTGCAGGATGGTAAATACACCCTGTCAGAGGTTCAGGCCCAGGCGATTCTGGATCTTCGCTTGCACCGCCTGACAGGTTTGGAGCATGAGAAACTGCTGGGTGAATACGAGCAGATTCTGATAAGAATTGCCGAATATATCGAGATCCTTTCCGATGCCGAGCGTTTGATGACGGTGATTCGTGAAGAGCTTGAAGAGATTCGCAGTAACTACTCAGATGAGCGAAAAACCGAAATTCTGACCTCTCGTCAGGATCTGACTGCCGAAGATTTGATTACCGAAGAGGATCGAGTCGTCACGATCTCTCACGGTGGTTATGCCAAAACCCAGTCGTTGGATGTGTATCAATCCCAGCGTCGCGGCGGCCGTGGCAAAGCAGCAACCGCAGTGAAAGAGGAAGATTTCGTCGAGCATCTGCTGATTGCCAGCACTCACGATACTATTCTCTGTTTCAGTAATCTTGGCAAAGTATATTGGCTCAAGGTATTCCATATACCCATTGCTAGCCGCACATCCCGTGGTCGTCCAATGGTAAACCTGTTGCCGCTGGATGAAGGGGAGCGCATCACCAGTATCTTGCCGGTTCAGGAATATAGCGAAGACCACTACATATTTATGGCGACCTCCGCTGGTGTGGTTAAGAAAACCGCATTGACCGAATTTTCACGTCCACGCTCCGTGGGCCTACGCGCTATCGAGCTTCAGGAAGGCGATACGTTAGTCGGTACTGCGATTACCGATGGTCAGTCTGACCTGATGTTGGCGAGCAGTTCCGGAAAAGTAATACGTTTCAAAGAGACAGATGTACGTGCCATGGGACGTACCGCACGAGGTGTTCGGGGTATCAAACTTGCGGATCAACATCGTCTGATTTCACTGACTATTCCGTCCGATGAGTCCAGCCTGTTGATGGTCTGTGAGAACGGGTTTGGTAAACGTAGTCGTTGTGACGATTTCCCTGTTTATGGCCGTGGTGGCCAGGGTGTAATCGGTATTCAGGTCAGTGAACGAAACGGCGCAATGGTCGGTGCGGTTCAGGTATTTGAAGGCGATGAAATCATGCTGATCAGCGATCTTGGTACATTAGTACGTACCGGCGCTGATCAAACCCCGCTACTGGGTCGAAATACCCAGGGTGTTACCCTGATTCGTATCCGTGAAGATGAGCGCCTTGTAGGTGTTGCTCGTGTTGCCGAGGAAGATATTGATTCGGATGAAGCGGCTGAAAACGGCGAAGATAATAGTTCCGCTGAGGAAGCAGGCGAATAACCTGCTTACCAAAATCCGGATCTCTAGTTGGAGTTAAATGAATGTCAGATACTGAATCGGGTCAATCTGATAACCCCGAGCAGAGATTACAGCAGATACGTGATGCGATTGATCAGGTTGATCGTGATATCCAGAGCGCCCTGAATCGTCGGGTAGAACTGGTTCAGGAGGTCGCAGAAGTTAAAATACAGGCTGGCGGTGATGATGCCGTTTATTACCGGCCAGAGCGTGAAGCACAGGTTCTGAGGAAAGTTAAAGCAGACAATCCTGGCCCCCTCGAAGACAACACCGTTGCGCGGATTTTTCGTGAAATCATGTCCGCGTGTCTGGCCCTTGAAAAGCCGATGCGTGTGGCTTATTTGGGCCCGGAAGGCACTTATACCCATGCGGCAGCGCTCAGGCAATTTGGGTCAAGCATGAAGGGCATGCCGGTTGCCGGGATTGACCAGGTTTTTCAGGCGGTCGAACGTGGGAATGCAGCTTACGGCGTAGTACCGGTTGAAAACTCTACCGAAGGTTCAGTTAATCAAACCCTTGATTGCCTGTTGAGCAGTCCGTTAACGATATGTGGCGAGCTGGAACTTCCAATACACCATAATTTGCTTGCCACACAGGCAGATATCACACCCGCTGCTATCTATTCCCATCAGCAATCCCTGGCTCAATGTCGAAACTGGTTGGCTCAAAACTACCCTGGAGTTGAGCAAATTGCTGTCAGCAGCAATGCAGAAGCGGCACGTATAGTGACTGAAAAAACCGACTGTGCGGCAATCGCCGGAGATGATGCGGCGCAGTTGTACCAACTACAGATAGTGGCTACCTCTATCCAGGATAAACGTGACAACACGACACGTTTTTTTGCCCTGGGCGCTCAGGATGTTGGCGCCAGTGGCGATGACAAAACCTCCATTGTGGTTTCTACTCGAAACCAGCCGGGTGCACTGGTGGAAATTTTGGAACTATTCCAGAAAAATTCGATTAACCTGGCCAAGATTGTCACCAGACCATCGGAGGAAGCGACCTGGGCCTATGTGTTTTTTATCGATTTTCAGGGGCATCACCAGGATCAGGCGGTTCGTAATGTGATGGATGAATTGGAAAAGAAATCGGTTGCGGTAAAGTTGCTGGGGTCATATCCGGCAGCGGTAATTTGATATTGTGAGACCAGTCGGGTTGTTTATGCAAAAGAGGTTAGTTGTTTGACTACAGATTTTATTAAGCTCGGTGTGCCAGGTATTCAGGCACTACAACCCTATCAGGCGGGTAAGCCGATTGATGAGCTGAAACGGGAAATGGGCATTACCGAGGTGATAAAACTCGCCAGTAATGAAAATCCGATTGGCCCCGGAAGCAAAGCGCTCGCGGCGATGGCAGAACAGCTCGCCGATCTGTCCCTGTACCCGGATGGTAGTGGTTATTCACTGAAGAAGAAATTGTCGGATAAATTCGCCCTTAACGCGGAAGGTATTACCCTTGGTAATGGCTCCAGTGAGATCTTCACCCTGTTGCTTCGTTGCTATGTAACCGATCAGCATGAAGTGGTGTATTCCCAGCATGGTTTTGCGATGTATTCTATTTTGACCCGCTCGGTGGGCGCGACCCCGGTGGTGATTCCTGCGGTAGATCGTGGTCATGACCTCGATGCAATGGCGGCGGCGGTCAATGATAAAACTGCGCTGGTATTTATTGCTAATCCCAACAACCCGACCGGAACCTATGTGACTGAAGCTCAGATTCGCGCTTTTATGGATAAAGTGCCAGAGCGGGTAATTGTGGTGCTGGACGAGGCATACGCAGAATATGTAGAAAAACAAGATTATGCAGATGGGCTCACGCTTTTGAAGGATTATCGCAATTTGGTGGTAACCAGAACCTTCTCAAAGGCATACGGTTTGGCTGGCTTGCGAATTGGCTATGGCGTGAGTGATCCAGCGGTTGCGGACATGATGAACCGTGTGCGTGAACCCTTTAACGTCAACAGTATTGCCCTGGTGGCGGCGGTCGCAGCGCTTGATGATGAGGCGCATCTTCAGGAGAGCTGTAACCTGAATCGTGCCGGTATCCAGCAATTGATGAATGGCTTCGACAAAATGGGTCTGGAATATATTCCCACAGTAGGCAATTTTATTTCAGTCAACGTAGGCCGCGATGCGCTGTCTGTTTATGAGTCTCTGTTGCGCAATGGTTTGATTGTGCGTCCAATTGGGGGTGACTATGAGTTGCCCGAGTATCTGCGCGTAACGATTGGTTTGCCTGAACAAAACAGTGCTTTTCTCGATGCATTAGCTCAGGTTCTAGCCTGACTCTCATTGCTTATGTCCGGTATTGTCAAAAAAGAAAGTTTTAAAACAGAACGGTTAGTGATTATCGGTCTGGGATTGATCGGCGGCTCCCTGGCCTGCGCGCTTCAGAAAGCAAGAGCAGAAGGCAGGGTATCAATAACCACTATCGTCGGCTGCAATCGATCCCTTGAGGGGCTGAAAAGCGCACAGAAAAACGGTCTGATCGACGAATTTAATACCAACGCCGCAGAGGCAGTAAAAGACGCAGATATCGTTATTTTGGGGGTGCCGGTACTGTCTATTCGGCCGACCCTTGAATTGATTCGGGATCATCTTAAACCCGGTGCGATTGTCAGTGATGTGGGCAGCGTAAAGCAGCCTGTTGTAGATGATATGAGGGAGCTGCTGTCGGATGCGAATGTCCATTGTGTTCCCGCACACCCGATAGCCGGTTCAGAGCAATCCGGTGTCACCGCTGCTCAGGTTGATCTTTTCAACAATCGAAAAGTGATCCTTGCGCCGATAAACGGGAGCAGTCCTGAATCGATAGAGCAGATTGACCTGATGTGGCGGGCCACCGGTGCCGAGCTGTTTCAGATGGATGTTTCCGAGCATGACCGGGTGTTGGCGGCCACTAGCCATCTTCCCCACCTGCTGGCATTTTCCCTGGTGGATACATTGGCGAACCAGGATCAGGGTTGGGATGTATTTAAATATGCCGCCGGTGGGTTTCGTGATTTTAGCCGCATTGCCGCGAGTGATCCCCAGATGTGGCATGACATATTCTTGAGCAACCGTGATGCGGTAGTAGAAGCATTGGATCTGTTTAGTTCAGATCTTGCCAAATTACGCCAAAATCTTCTCGATGAGGATGGCGAGTCAATGATCGAAGTCTTTAAGCGTGCCAAAGCTGCGCGTGATCACTTCGCACAACAATTTCAGAAAACAGGATCAGATGTCGAATAACAACGTTCAGTTCGTAGCTCAGCCCGGTGGCCGGGTTAATGGCACTATTCGAGTGCCCGGTGATAAATCAGTTTCCCATCGCTCGATTATATTCGGCTCAATTGCTGAAGGTACTACCAGAGTCGAAGGCTTTCTTGACGGTGACGACAGTCTTGCGACGTTACAGGCCTTCCGTGACATGGGAGTTGAGATTGAAGGCCCCGATCAAGGGCGAGTGACGATTCATGGTGTTGGATTGCATGGCTTGAAACAACCGTCTGGCCCGCTCTATCTGGGTAATTCCGGTACATCGATGCGGCTGCTATCCGGACTGCTGTCGGCACAGCCATTCCCCGTGACGTTGACTGGCGATTCTTCCTTAAGTAAGCGCCCTATGAATCGTGTCGCCAAACCGCTAGGAGAGATGGGTGCGGTGATTGCAACCGCAGAGGGCGGTCGGCCGCCTCTCGAGCTTTCCAGTGATTCAAAGCTCAGGGGTTTTGATTATCAGATGCCTATTGCCAGTGCACAGGTGAAATCATGCTTGCTGCTTGCGGGCCTTTACGCTGAAGGCACGACCCGGGTAACCGAGCCTGCCCCAACACGGGATCATACCGAGCGTATGCTAACCGGCTTTGGTTATGCGGTTGAGTCGGAACCGACCCCCAGTGGCAAGCAAATCAGCCTGAGTGGTGGCGGGACTCTTAAGGCGATTGATATTCAGGTGCCGTCGGATATTTCGTCAGCAACCTTCTTTCTCGTTGCCGCGGCGATTACCCCAGGGTCCGAGCTTACCCTTGAGCAGGTAGGTATCAACCCGACTCGTATCGGTGTAATCAATATTCTAAAACTGATGGGCGCAGATCTGTGCCTGAAAAATGAAGGGTTGGCTGGCGGCGAGCCGGTCGCAGATATTGAAATTCGCTATGCGCCATTGCATGGGATTGATATTCCGGTTGATCAGGTTCCGTTGGCGATCGATGAATTCCCGGCATTATTTATTGCAGCAGCCTGTTCCGAGGGAACCACCCGATTGAGTGGTGCCGAAGAGCTGCGGGTTAAAGAGAGTGATCGGATTCAGGTGATGGCCGATGGCCTCGACGCGCTGGGTGTGGTTAACGAAGTAATGGAGGATGGCATCGTTATCCAGGGCGGTCCTATCCGGGGCGGTACCGTTGATAGCCACGGCGACCACCGAATTGCCATGTCCTTTGCAATCGCTGCGCTACAATCAATCGGCGAGATCCTGATCGATGATTGTGCGAATGTCGCGACCTCCTTTCCAAATTTTGTTGAGTTGGCCAATCAGGTTGGAATGAATGTAACTGCTCGATGATTTTGCAGCTCGCTGAGTAATGCTCCTAAATTTTAAAAGTTAAATTGATGATAGAAGCAACGAATAGTGAAAATAGTGTTACGGGTAATGTCCCGGTTATTACTGTTGATGGTCCCAGCGGTTCAGGCAAAGGAACACTGTGCCAAAAGCTTGCGGATAGGTTGGGCTGGGCACTCCTCGATAGCGGTGCCCTTTATCGTCTAGTTGGCTACGTAGCCAATAAAAAAGGGATTACAGATCAGGCCGGGATAGCGGAGCAGGCGTTGAACCTGGATATTGAATTCATAAATGACCCCGCAACTGGAGAGCTTCTCTCTATTCTTGAAGGGCAGGACGTAACCCGGGATATTCGTACCGAAACCTGCGGTGATTTGGCCTCGCGAGTGGCTGCAATCCCAGAGGTGCGCGCGGCGCTGCTAAAACGACAGAGGGCTTTTCGGGTAACCCCTGGTCTTATCGCCGATGGTCGCGATATGGGAACAGTGGTTTTCCCTGCTGCTCCCGTTAAGATTTTTTTAGAGGCGACCGCGGAAGAAAGGGCTAAAAGACGTTATAACCAGTTGAAAGAAAAGGGATTTGATGCTAGTCTCGCGAAAATTTTCGATGAAATATCGGAAAGAGACGAAAGAGATCTGAAACGATCCAGTTCTCCGTTGGCGATTGCTGCGGATGCGCTGGTGATCGATAGTTCAAAATTGAGTATCGATGAAGTATTTGAACGAGTGCTAAAAGCTGCCAGCCAGTTTATATAGTGCTCGTTTTGCTGTTTCTGGATCTTCGTCTAATGAATGTTTTTGTTATCCGGTGAGTATATAGGCCAGATTTTTCTGACCGGATTTTTTTAACTACCCACGTATTGGCAGCGTGGCGTGGTCAATCTCTGCTTGCAGATGTAGGCCATTATTTTAAACGGGTATACAAACAATGAGCGAAAGCTTTGCAGAATTATTTGAAGAGAGTCTATTAACGGTCGAGATGACCCCCGGTGCGATTGTTACCGGTATTGTTGTTGATATTGACTCCGAATGGGTTACCGTTCACGCAGGATTAAAATCTGAGGGTGTGATCCCTCGATTGCATTTC